>JBGQGI010000020.1:0-11197 GCA_041497375.1 Candidatus Dormibacteraceae bacterium
CGCGCATGAAGGCTGCCCGTAGCTGGACCGCTCCGGCAGAGCGTGTTACATGGAGTCCGCAGAACGTGTAGCCGCGTCGCAGCAGATGTGAGACCGTCTCGTGCCAGAGGTCTGGCGGAACGCTGTGGATCTCCGCCTCCTCGGTACGCGCTTCCAGATGCGAACCGGCGGGCCAGTTGCCTTCCGTCACGAGATCCCCTGGGCAAGATGCCGAACGATTCCTGACGCCGGTAGAAGCCACGCACACGCCGTCAAAGCCGCAAGCGCGATAGCGGTCACCACGGTCGGCATGAGGATTGGCGCCGTGCGACCAGTCCTGATCGTTGCTGCCGGTTGGTGATCTTGGCTTGGACTCCCCTGGAGCGCCTCGAGCAGTGCGTGGAGCAGCCCGATGAATGCAAGCGCGATGAGCACGGCCAGAGTGCCGGCGAGCAGGACGTGACCTGATTCGATTCCACCGAGGATGATGAAGAGTTCGCTGAAGAAGAGAGGCGAGGGTGGCAATCCGGCGAGGGTGAAAGCGGTGACAGCCATGGCGGCGAACGTTGCGGGGGAGGCTGCCGCTACGTCGCGGGCGCTGTGGCGGGCGGCGTCGGGTTGGACCTGATACAGGGGTATTGCTGCGTAGAAGCCGAGTGCCTTGGCCAGAGCGTGGCCGGTGAAATGCAGTACGACTCCCGCCAGCGCGAGCGGGCCAGCGATGGCGATCCCGACAGTGATGATGCCCATGTGCTCGAGGCTGTGATAGGCAAGGAGACGCTTCCACGCCATTGGCTGCCACAGGAAGGGGACGGCGACTGCCACCGAGAAGATGCCGAATGCAGCAAGGGGTGTGGTTGCCGCGGTAGTGCCGATCGCTGCGCTGGCTGCGTCGCGTAAGCGCCAGGCCAGAAGCATCACCACCGGCAGCAGTGCGGATGAGAGCATCGCGCTGACTGGAGCGGGCGCCTCGCTGTGCGCGTCGGGGAGCCAGTTATGCACCGGTGCCCACCCGATCTTGGTTGCCAATCCGAGCATCACCAGCGCGTATGCCGCCACTGCAGCGTCATGCGGGATGCGGGCAAGAGTCACTGGCAGAGCTGACCAGTCGAGTTGACTTATCCCACCGCCGTGCGGTGCTGATGCGACGAACATGATCACGATGCCGAGGAACGCAACGCTCACGCCCAGGGTTGTGAGAATGAGGTATTTCCAGCCGGCTTCAAGGGCGCGTGGTTTGCCCGAAAAGGCGACCAGAACCGATGATGCTGCCGTCGTCGCCTCCACCACGATCAACCCGACGCCGAGGTTTGCGATAACCGGGATCGCGACGAGTGCCGCCCAGAAGCTGTAGAGCATCAGGTAGTACGAGCGCACGCTGAGCCTGGCCGAGAAGAACTGGCCCTGGGCTCCGCTCAGGTAGGCTGGCGAAAGGAGCGCGCTCATCAGCGCGACCACGGTCACCACTACCACGTAGATGCCGGATGCGGTGTCGGTGATCACCCAGCCGGTTGTACGCGGGTCGGTGAGCATCGCGACTCCTGCCCCCAGCCCGACGAGCGCGGTGGCCGCTGCGCAGACCCGGTTGAGCCGGTGAGCGGTGCGCTCGTCTCTGGCAGTCAGCAGGGCCACCGCAGCCACGATGGGTACGGCGATGGACGCCGCAGTCAGCGGGATTATCAGCTGGTCAGTCATGCAGATCCTGCAGCTGCGCGGAGTCGCCTGATCCGAATTGACCGAAGATCCGTGTGTGGAAGGCGATCGCGACAACGGCGATCAGGAGCAGGTCGAGGATCACGCCCAGTTCAATCACACCCGGCACCGCGTCGGATGCGGATAGCGCGGCGAGGGTGGCTCCGTTCTCGGCGACGACAATGCCGAGGATCTGCACGATCGTTGCGCGGCGGGTCAGCGCGATGATGATCCCGAGCACCCCGAGCGCGACGGCGGCGCGTTGTGCGTACTGATCCCCAAAGCCGAGGGCCGGCATCAGAGGCGGGATTGCAAGCAACGCCGCCAACGCGATCACCACGCGTACCATCGGTTCGATTCCGGCTCGCACCGGTCGTGTCTCTCGCGTTCGCGCAATGCCGATGCCGAGGATCGTTGCGATGGCGGCCGCGCGCAGGAGCAACGCGCCTGCCCCCGTCATGAGTTCGAGGTGTCCGCTCGCGCGCCAGACGGCAACGCCGGCGAGCATCAGGGATTGGGCGGTCACGAGCGTCAGCGCCACCGATCGGCGACGGACAACGACCACTCCTAAAGCCAGCCCAACACAGGCGGTGGCGATCAGGGCGCTCAAGCGTTGCCTCCTGCGATCCACGACGCCAGCCCGATCATGCAAGTGGCGACGCCTGCGCCAAGCAGCACCGGGACGCGAAGAATCCGCATTTTCGCGAGCGAGGTCTCTACCAGCGCCACCACCGCGCACATAGCTGCGACTGCCGCTCCGAGGCCGAGCACGCTCCACGGCGCGGCCAGTGGCAGTGGGACGAACAGTCCGGCGGCGAGAACGAGCATGAGCCAGTGGCGCGCGGCGGCGGTCCATTGCAGCATGGCAAGGTCTCGGCCGGCGTATTCGAGCAGCGGACCTTCGTGCACCATCGTCAGTTCCAGATGGGTATCGGGGTTGTCGATCGGCTGGCGGCCCGTCTCAACGAGCACGACCAGCCCGAAAGCGAGCGCCGCGCACCAGTGGTCAGGGGTGCTCGCGATATTCACATCGCCGGCGGCCGAGACCATCCTCACCAGGTCGGTGGAGCGCGGGCCGACGGCGACCAGCACAAGCGCGAGCAAGAGCAGCGGCTCGGCAAACACCGAGAACATCAGGTCTCGGCCAGCCCCCATTAGCGAGAACCCTCCACCGGGATCCCAGGCGGCGGCTGCGGTCGCAAATCGCGCGAGCGCAAGCAGCCCCACCAGAACCAGCATGTCGGATCCAAACCAGCCGATCGTGCTCGCGCCGACGGGCACGACCAGCAGGGCGCATGCGAGTGCTGCGGCACTCAGCGACGGTGCATGCCGGTACACGAACGTGGAGTCGTCCGGCGCCACCGATTGCTTCCGCCAGAGGCGGCGCAACTCGCGGTAGGGTTGTAGCGGCGAGGCGCCACGCCGTCCCTGAAGGCGAGCCTTGATCGTCTGGATCGTGCCTGGAAGAAGTGGTGCGACCGCCAAGCCTGCGAGCTGAACTGCGATTGCGAGCGCGTTGCCGACCATCAGGTCACTCCAAGGCGGACGACGGCCAGCACGGCGGCGAGGGTGAAAAGCAGATAGGCGAGATATGCGCGCAGGCTGCCCGACTGAGTCCGGCGCAATACCCGGCTCGCCGCCAAGACGCCTTTTAGCGCCGGCCGAAACAGCAAGTCGTCAAACAGATGAGGCACCTCTGACTCGTGAACGACGCTGTGCACGAAGACTCCGTCAAGCTCGACGCTGACCGTTCGACGCGGGCGCAGCACGACTGCAAGCACCAACCGCAGCGATTTCGTGAATCCCGCCGAGGTCCATGCAAGCCTGTTGTCGGGCACCTGGCCGCAGATCCACATCGGGCTGGGGGCAGTAGTGCCGGCCCGTCTCCTCGCAAGATAGAGCACGGTGGCGCAGCCCACGAGGAAAGCGGCCACGGCAAGTGGCGCGAACGTTCCACTTCCGGGCACGGCCAGCGTGAGCCCGGTCGCGCTCGCTGGGAGCGGTCCATACGGAGACAGGTGTCCAATTGGACCTAGAGCGCTGGCCGGCAGCACCCCAATCGCCAGACACAAGGCGGCCAGAAAGATGACTGGACCGGTCATCGACGCGGCAACTTCGCGTGAGCTGGCAACCACCTTCTGCCGGTGCGCGCCAAGCAAGACGAGTCCGACGACCTTCACAAAACAGAACACCGCCAGCGCAGCGGTGGCAGCAAGGGCAGCGGCGGCGAGCGCACCCATCGCCGCACTCGCCTGACCGCCATGCAGCGCAAGCTGCACGAGGGCCTGGAGGGTCAGCCATTCGGATGCGAAACCGTTCAACGGCGGCACCCCAGCGATCGCCATCGACCCGGCCAGAAAGGCCGTCCCGGTCAGGGGCATCGTCCGTAAGAGGCCGCCCAGGCGGTCCAGATCGAGCTTGCCGACCTGCCGTTGGAACGAGCCGGCGCACATGAACAAGAGCGACTTGAAAAGCGCGTGGTTCAGCGTGTGGAGCATCGCGGCCGCGAAGGCGAGTGCCGCCAGCTGGAGCTGCCCTGCCTCTGCCGCCAGCAGAGATGCAGCCAGACCGAGCGCAATGATTCCGACGTTCTCCACCGAGTGGAACGCCAGCAGCCTCTTGAGCTCGTGTTGCATCAGCGCGTACAGCACACCCGCGACGCAGGACAGCGCCGCAGCGGCCAGCAGCAGAGGCGCCACCCATCCCGGAAGGGGGGCCAGCCACTCGAACAGCATCCGCACGAGGCCGTACAGAGCGACTTTGATCATGACGCCGGACATAACTGCCGAAACGTGACCGGGCGCGGCGGGATGTGCCCGTGGAAGCCAGGAGTGAAAGGGCATCAGGCCCGCTTTGGTGCCGAACCCGAGCAGCGCCGCACCCGCTAGCAATGAACGAAACAGCGTCGGCTGGGCCGCCAGTGCATGCGAGTCGGTGAAAGCACCCAGGTGAGCCAGTGCCAGCATCGACAGCCACACCCCTACGCCTGCGAGATGGGTGGATCCGAGGTAGACCAGCACGGCGCGGCACGACTCGGGGTTTCGGCTGACCAGCAAGATTGTTACGGCAGGAGCGAGGCTCATCAGCTCCCACATCATTAGGAAGGTGACCGCATCGCGAGCGATGACCACGCCGAAAAGGGCGAGCACAAACACGCCGCTCGTGACAGCAATTGCCGGAGCGTGGTGTGACCCCGTCAGGTATCCGCGCGCATAGACCAGCGCCGGAGTCGAGACGAGCGCGATCGAAGCCATAAAGAAACCGCTGAGGGGGTCCACCCCCACAGTGGGCCCGAGGCTATCGCTGAACTGGCTACCTACACCGGCTGCGCCGACAACGATCATTCCACCGGCGACCCCGATCAGCGCCACGCCGAGCGCCTGCACCGCGAGACCAGTGCGCAAGGAACGAGGCAGGGCCGATACCGCGATGCCGGCGGCCGTGACAGCCGCGCCGACGATCAGGACCCATGCCGGCGTCGTCACCTAGCTGCCTCCGCGGCATCGTTTGGCCTTTGGGAGATTCGAGGCATTCAGGGCGGTGGGCGACTGAGGCGTACGCAATGGGTGTGGCCGCTGGCTAGTTGAATCGGAGAATGTTCACAAACGGAATCGGTGAGGCTCACCGATGAGCAACATTAGGAGATTGGAAGATAGCAACGTTGTAGTTTAGAGTCCAGATGCGAGGAATTGATGCCGGCCGCTGCCATGCCTCGTACACCAAATCTGATGAACTTGAATCGTTAGTGGCAAGGCGGTTGCATCCACGCTGCTCGTGTAAAGCACGCCGATAAAGCCACCAGGCCAACCAGCGTTAGAATTCATCGCGACTGGCCGAGCTGCAACGGTCGGCGCCGCGAGATCAGGGGGGTTGCCATGTGGAGGGCCAGGTTCGCGGCGATTGCAGGCTCTGTCGTTGTTGCTGTTCTATCGAGGGCCCACCATCCAGTTGGAGCTTCGTCGGTGCGGCGGCCGCGGGGGAGGGATGACCAAGCGAGTTAGCGGACGGCCGCCAGCCCTGCCTCGGCCACCTCCATGTCTTGCTTGTAATGGCCCCCACTGACACCAATCGCGCCAATGATCACGTCGCCGGCCTTGATCGGGTACCCGCCTCCAAAAACGACGAGCCGGTCAATCCCTCCGACGGCCCCGGCCGCAAGCGGCGGATCATTCTTGATGAACTCATGCCAAGCGTCGGTTGACAGCCCGAAACCGACCGCGGTGTATGCCTTGTCCTGGGCGATTTGAACGCTGAGCAGGGCGGCACCATCCATCCGACTGAAGGCCTTCAGCACACCACTCTCATCGCAGACGGCGATCACGAATGGATGACCCATAGCCTTCGCCTTTGCCTCCGCTGCGGCGACGATCCGATGCGCCGATTCCGTGCTGATGCTTGCCTTGTTGAACGTCTCGCTCATTGATTTCCCTCCATATCGACAACTTTGTACCGCTGCTCAAGCTCGAGAATCTCCGGCAACCCGATGAAGTCAACGAAATCGCCGAACCGAGGAAGGTCGGGAAGGACTGCGATCGGAGAGCCGTCGTCCTTGATCTTCTTCAGCACGGTGCGCATAGCCTTGGTTGCAGCGAGCATGGTGCTGATCGGAAAGATGATGATCGCAAAGCCAAGCTCGGCAAGCAGGCTGTGTGCCACCGCAGGCGTCTTGCCCCCTTCGGCATAGTTGAATAGACGTGGAACTTTCGGGAAGGCGGCCGCAATGGCGCGTATCTCGGCCTCCGATTGAGGCGCCTCGATGAAGAGAATGTCAGCTCCGGCCTCCCGATAGAGCCGTGCCCGCTCGATCGCGGCGCCCAGGCCCTCGACTGCGCGGGCGTCCGTTCGGGCGATGAGCAGGAACTCTGGCGAGCGGCGCGCGTCAGCCGCGGCGTGGATCTTGGCGACCATTTCCTTGGCCGGAATGACCTGCTTGCCCTCCATGTGCCCGCACTTTTTGGGTGCCACCTGATCCTCTATGTGGATTGCCGCAACTCCCGCCCTCTCGTACGCTTGAACGGTCCGGATGACGTTGATCGGGTTGCCGTACCCAGTGTCGGCGTCAGCGATCACCGGGATGTCGACCGCATCGACAATGCGGCGAGCGTTGTCGACCATCTCCGCCATCGTCATCAGCCCAACGTCGGGTCTCCCCAGGTATCCGGCCGAAGAGCCAAAGCCAGTCATGTAAGCGCCTGGGAAACCCGCCTCCTCGACGAGTCGAGCGCTGAGAGCGTCGTAGCATCCCGGGGCCAACATCGGTGAATCGCCGCTTATGAGCTCACGCAGTCGCACCCGAGGTCTTTCAACGCCGCGCAGCAGCCTAGCCACAGACAGATGATGGCGCGTTCAAGGGGTAGACTGCAGCTCCGTCGCTTAGTGAGGTAGGGCGGCTGAGCCCGTTTCGTAACGCACCCTGACCGCCTAACCGAGGAAAACGCCCGGGATGAGCCAGCCGGCGGCGAAGCGACGGCCTGTCACCTTCTCAGCATTCAGGGCAATCCAGTGCAGCCTGGCGCCCGGCGCTAGTGGATCCACCGAGAGCTGGCGCAATGCCCGGCTCCGATCGCCTTCAGCGTCGGTGATGTCCTCCAGCGGACCCACCGCAGTCACGCTCCATCCCTCACGCGTGTGCGGATCGTAGCCGTCGATCTCGAAGCAAGCCACGGAGCCCGGGCCGTGCGCCAGCTTGCTGCCCGGTTCGGTACGGAAGACGATCGCTCTCTCACCTGTCGCGTAGTTGACAGGAAATATCTGGGGACGGCCGCCGATCACGATCGCCAACCTGCCAAGTTGGTGACTCTGCAGAAAGACCCAGCAGTGCTCCTCCGTGAGCTCGAGCACTCCCGTCGAGGACGCTCTGGCTCCGGCGCGCCCTAACGACTGATCATCTTCCGCCGGCGTGTGGCTCATCTAACGTCAATGCTTTACCACCCCATCCCGTCGGCACCGAGGGTCGAAAGCCTCACAAGCGTGGGGACTCTTGGCCCTCCCTGGCAGCGATCGTCCATCGGAGCATGCTTCCTACGTGTTCTTGCGGTCCTACGTGGATGTCGCGCGCCCGATCGAGGAAGTGGAAGCTGAGATGGCGGCCGGCGTCCAGAACTGGCTGCCCGATATGGCCAAGGATGCGAACGGGGCTGGGGAGAGACTTCTCTCCGAGCTGGGATTCAAACTGGGCAATCGCCGAATCGGCCGGCAAATCACTGTAGAAATCGGCGCACCCAAGGCCACGGCCGGGCTGATGTTCTTGCCCATCCGCTGGCGATCCGCGACCGAGTCGGGACTGTTCCCGACCCTGGACGGGGTGTTGGAGGTCGCAGCGCTGGGCGGCGCCAGAACTATGCTGGGCCTCAGCGCCGACTACGAGCCACCTCTTGGGCTCATCGGGAAGATCGCCGACCGTGCTCTGTTTCACCGGGTCGCAGAGGTGACCGTCAAAGACTTTCTCGAGCGGATCGGCGCGCGGCTCCTACGGACCAACTAGCGTGCGGTCCCAGGGTGAAAAGATGACCGGGCCCGACTCGTTCCACACGATCATCGAACCGTTCAAGATCAAGACGGTTGAGCCCATCCGGATGACCTCCCGCGACGAGCGGGCCAGGTTCATAAAGGAGGCGGGATACAACCTCTTCCGACTCGCCTCTGCCAACGTGCTCATCGACCTCCTGACCGACTCTGGCACTGGCGCCATGAGCTCCGAGCAGTGGGCGGGGATGATGCGCGGCGACGAGGCCTATGCAGGCTCCAGCAGCTTCTTCCGTTTCGAGAAGGCGATCAAGGAGCTGACGGGATTCAAGCACGTCATACCGACCCATCAGGGCAGGGCGGCTGAAAGGATCCTGTTCTCCGTCACATCCGGACCCGGCAAGGTCATACCAGGCAACCATCACTTCGACACCACGCGAGCGAATATCGAAGTCACCGGGGCTGAGGCCCTCGATCTTCCCTGCGACGAGGCTGCCGACCCATCGCAGCCGGCGCCATTCAAGGGCAACATCGACCTCAAGCGCCTGGAATCCCTGCTTCAAGGTCGGTCTCGACAGGTACCCATGTGCATCATCACGCTGACGGATAACACCGGTGGAGGACAGCCGGTGTCGCTGTGCAATCTCCGCGATGCGCGGGCGTTGCTCAAACAGCACGGGGTTCCGCTGATACTCGACGCCGCCCGCTTCGCTGAGAACGCGATGTTCATAAAGATGCGCGAGCCGGGGAACGCCGGCAGAACGCCTCGAGAGATTGCCCGCGAGCAGTTCTCCTACGCCGACGGCTGCTTGATGAGCGCGAAGAAAGATGGGATCGCCAACATTGGCGGCTTTCTGGCGTTGAACAACGACAACTGGGCCGACAACGCCCGGCAGCTCCTGATCCTGACGGAAGGCTTCACGACCTATGGCGGTCTTGCGGGGCGGGACCTGGAGGCGATCGCCCAGGGTCTCGAGGAAGTCCTACATGAGGACTATCTTCGTTACCGGCTGCGCAGTGCGGAGTATCTCGGCGCGGGGCTCCGGGACGCGGGCATACCGATCGTCGAACCGCCCGGCGGCCACGCCGTATATATAGACGCGCGCGCGCTGCTGCCTCACGTGCCACCCGAGCTCCTGCCAGGCCAGGCGTTGAGCTGTGCCCTGTACGTCGAAGGCGGCGTGCGGTCGATCGAGGTGGGGACTGTCATGTTCGGCCATACCGATCCGGAGACGGGGAAGCAGGTTCCGGCGGACAAGGACCTCGTGCGCCTGGCTCTCCCGAGGCGCGTCTACACCCAGAGTCATGTCGACTACGTGATCGAGGTGGCGCAACTCCTGGCCCGGAACCGAACGGCCATCGGAGGCTACCGGATCGTGTCCGAACCGGCCGCGCTCCGCCATTTCACCGCCGTCTTCGAGCCAATCGGCCCGGTCGCCTCCTGAGTGCCGCGCGCGCTGCCGGCCGGACGGACGGACGAGCGACCGGGATCGACACCTCGCTGATCTCTGCTGTGGCGCGCTTGACGGTCATTGGCAAACCATCTCCCTCCAATGGCGGGAACGACTCATCACCTCAGACCGCAATCTCGGCGACTGGCCAGGCCCAGGGCCCAATGGCCCTGCACGGTCAGGGCATAGGTGCTCGCCTTTCGCGTGCTCTTGCCGCTAGACGACACTGACGCCCGCCGCGGCGAGCTCGGTCAGCGTTCGTTCGCCGTCGCCAGGATTCAGGTCGACCGCCCGGATCCCCTCGCGGATGATGGTCGTGTCCAGGCCGGCTTGAACCGCGTCACGGGCTGTGGCGCCGACGCAGTAATCGGTCGCCAGGCCAAGCACCACCACGCGATCAATGCCTTTCTCGTGCAGCAGTGATCCGAGCGCGGTCGCCTTCTTGTCGCCGGAGCGTGGGTCCTTGACCGTGAACCCGCTGTAGCCGTCCTCGCCACCGGTCCCTTTGCGGATCACCTCGCCGCTGACCAGCAGGCCAGGATGAAACTCGGCGCCCCAGCTGCCGCCCACGCAGTGGACCGGCCAGAGGCCGCCGTCCTTCTGGAAGTGCGGCGTCGATTCTGGGTGCCAGTCCTGGGTGTAGAAGACCGGCGATCCGGCCGCCAGCGCCCGCTCGATCTCGCGATCGACAACCCCGACGACCTCCTCTCCACCCTTCACGTAGAGCGACCCCTTGGGGTCGGCGAAGTCGTTCTGGACGTCGACCACGATCAGGGCTGTGTCCGGCCCGAACTCGACTGCCACTGTCTCGCGATATTAGGAGCGGCGACGTCGCTGCACGACAGGCCGGCTCGCCGTTCCCCCCTCCGGGCGCTGGTGCGAGCCGCCTTCGCGCAACCGGAAGACCTGGCCGTCGCTCGCGAACTCACCAAACGGCGGCTTTTCGCCAAGGTCGATGGCCTTGATGGTCGGCCTGCCGATGTGGGCGAACACCAGGCGCCCGACCATGTTGGCGCGGGCGGCCTCCGCGACCGCCAACACGTGCAGGTGGCCGCCCACGCCGCGTACGAATCGAATCGGCCGGTTCCAGGCCGACGCCTCGGCGAACATCAGGTCGGCGCCCGCCGCCCAGGTCGGGAATTCGAAGAACTCCGGGGCCCAGGCGATGCTCCAGCCGGCCGCTTGGATCAGATAGCCACCCGCCAGGTGGTTCGTGTGCACCACCGGGTGAAACTCAAGGCGCAGGCGATCATGCGTGAAATCGCCCAACCTCGGCTCGAGGCCATGAGCTCGTGCCAGCCTCCGGATGGACGCCATCAGCTCCGCGTGCTCGTCGCTGACGAGCCAGGCATCCAGCCGGCCGGACGGTTCGGCGCCAGGACCGCCGTCGAGCATGACCCGCACTCCTGCCAGCTCAATCAGCAACCCAGCGGGTGCAAACCGCGGCGAATCAGCTGCTCCGACCCCGATGGTGGTGAGGGCGAGAGCGCTCATCGCAGGGACGGCATCGGTCCAGACTCTGCCTGGAGTGATCTGTAGGTGACGAGCCCGGCGGCACGAGCACGGGTTCTCTCGGGCCGAGCGCCGGTTGGTGTGCGCTTCTTCGAGCA
>JBGQGI010000021.1:0-11161 GCA_041497375.1 Candidatus Dormibacteraceae bacterium
GCCAGCTCGATGCCGACGTGGAGATCGTTGGGATCGTGGACGCCGACTACATCGTCAGTCCCGACTTCCTCAAATCGTGCGTCCCGTACCTTGCCGATCCCGACGTCGCATTCGTCCAGACCCCACAGCACTACCGGGATTGGCAGGATTCCCCTTACCTTCGCGGCCTCTTCTACGCGTACCGCTATTTCTTCGACGTCACGATGGTGGCGCGCGCAAGGGTGAACGCGATCATCTTCGGCGGCACCATGGGCCTGATCCGGGTGGCGGCACTTAGAGAGATCGGCGGCTGGGCTGAATGGTGCATCACCGAAGACGCCGAGGCGTCACTGCGGCTGCTTGCCCGCGGCTGGAGGGCCGTCTACATCCATCAAGTCTTCGGCGAAGGCCTGATGCCGCTGGATTTCGACGGCCTGCGGAGGCAGCGCTTCCGTTGGGCTTTCGGCGGAGTCCAGATCATTCGCCGCCACCTCCGCATCCTCCTCGGCTTGACGCGGTCGCGCCTCACGCCAGCCCAGCGCTACCACTACTTGGTGGGAGGCTTGGGCTGGTTTGCCGACCCGCTGGGAGTGGCGCTGGCATTGTTCCTGCTCGGCACAAGCCCATTCCTCGCACTTGGCCATCCCCTATTGCTTCGCCAGCTGGTCGGAGCGCTGTTCGTGTTGCCGATCTTCATGCTGGTGGCGGGGTTGCTCCGGTTGGGGTGGAGCATTCGGGCGGCTTGCGGGGCCCCCTGGCGCGACGTCCCCCTCGCAGCAATGGTCATGCTTGCACTGAGCTGGACGGTCGCGCGCGCGTGCCTCAGTGCCGTGGTCAGAACGCGCGGCGTGTTCTTGCCTACGCCTAAGGTGCGTACGCCATCGCGACTGGGCAGGGCCGTGCTGGCCACGCTGCCGGAGTCAGTCGTAGCAGCCGCGTGCGCCGCGATGGCAGTTGCAGTCGGAATATTCGGGCCACCAACGCTTGGATTCGTGTGCGCGGTGCTCCTCGCCTGGCAGGCCGTCGCGTGGGGCGCCGCACCGCTCGCCAGCTTGCTGTCGCTGGATATCCCGCTCACGCCATCCCGGATCGCCTTCAAACGATCGCCGCAGACGACCGGCGCTCGGCCGTGGCTCGTGCCCGATCGCCCGAGGCGCCTCGTGCTAGCGCTCACGCTCGTGCTGGCTGCGATCCTCCTGACGCCTGCTCTGGCTACCGCGCCCGGATCCGATTCGACCTTGCGGGAGGCCCTCGGTGGGATCCTACCCCCCACTATCCCGAAGAGCGCAAGCGGGCAACCGCCTGGTCCCAGCACCCCCTCCACGCCTCCGGGTGCCGGCCCCGGCGCGACATCGAATCCATCCGCCAGACCGACTCCCAGGCCAAGCGTGGCCGTGAGCCTGAGCCCGGCCCCGATTCCGAGCCCCTCGTCTCACCCAACAGGGCCACCATCGCCTGTGCCCTCGCCAACTCCGCGCGGCACCTCGCCTCCGCGGCCCTCACCCACGCCGACGTAGTCGATGATGACCCTGGGGGATTTGCCGGGTCATTCTGGCGGGGATGGATGGGAATCGAACCCACCCAGGACGCCTTGCAGCGCCCCGCAAACGGTTTTGAAGACCGCGGGGCTGACGCGTGCGTCCGCAGTCGGCTGCGTGCTTGCCTGTCGCCTTGGCTGTCGAGTCGGCGAGCACCTGAAGTGCGCCGCGCCACGTGAAACGGCAAACTGGCGCCGTGCGGCAGCGGATCAAGTTCTGCGCGACGCCTGCCGGTCGGGTGGCTTACTCGGTCATGGGCAGCGGACCGATCCTGCTGTGCGACACGGGCTGGGTCAGTCACCTCGAGAAGATGCTCGAGATCGAGTCCTTCCGTGCGTTTTTCGCTCCTCTCGCGGACCGATTCACCATAGTGCGCTACGACAAGGCCGGGTGCGGTTTGTCAGACCGCACCGGGGTCGACCTGAGATTCGAGGGCCAGGTGACGGCCATGGTGGCGGTTGCAGACACGCTCGGTGCCGCGAAATTTCATCTGTTTGGCGCCTCTCAGGGCGGCCAGGTCGCTGTCGCGGTCGCTGTCCGGCAGCCTCAGCGCATCGGCAAAGTGGTCCTGTATGGAACCTGCGCGCGCGGCACTGACCTGGCGCCGCCGGAAGTACGCGAGTCCCTGTTGTCGCTCGTCCGTGCCCATTGGGGGCTCGGCTCCCAAACTCTCACGAACATCTTTGTGCCCGACGCCTCGGCCGAGGACAGCAAGGACCTGCTGATGCTGCGTTCCTCCGCGACCGCAGACGTTGCGGCCGAGATGCTCGCCGAGTATTACCGGACCGACGTGTCGTCATCGCTTGGCGAGGTGACGGCGCCCACACTGGTTCTGCACCGCGACGGTGATCGCGCGACGCGATTCGATCTGGGCCGTGAGGTGGCGAGCCTGATCCCGAACGGCACGTTCGCCCCTCTGCCTGGAACGGCTCACCTGTTCTGGAAGGGCGATACCAAAGCAATCGCCGACTCCATGCTCGATTTCCTGGCCACGCCGGACGCGGGCGAGGTCGCGCTCACCCCTCGTGAGCTCGAGGTCGCGTCCCTTGTCGCGGAGGGCCTCACGAACCAGGAGATCGCGCAGCGGCTCCACGTCGCGCACCGCACCGCGGAGACGCACGTCGAGAACATCCGCCAGAAGCTCGGTTTTCGATCCCGCGCCCAGATCGCGACCTGGGTGACCGCACGCAGGAGCTCCTCCCTACGTAGTTAGCCCGATGCCTGCACCGTAACGCGCGATCAGGCGCCCCAGCGACCGCCATTCCTCCGTGATCTGACCGATTGCCGGCCGCGGATGCCAGCCTCATCTTGGTCTCAGGTCAATGCAATCAATGGCACGACATGACATGGCGGTCAACCCACGTGTTGCAAATCAGACAGTGGCGGCGGATCGGCTCGAGGTGGGCCGCCGGCTGATCGCGCTCGCCGGTCGTGCACCTGAGGGCTGCATGATCGCCGCTCCTCACGCGCGCCTCACGCCATCGGACAGCGCAATGCTGGCCGGCTGTTCGAGCGGCTGTCGCCCGACAGCCTCTACCGGCGCTTCTTCACGCCCGCAGTGAAGCTCCATCAATTCCAGTCGGCGATTCTCAGTTCAGACCGCTACGAGCGCGAGGCGATCGCCGCGTTGGAGCACGGCGAGATCATCGGCGTCGCACAGTATTCGCGCGAGCCAGGCTCGCGAAGGGCGGACATGGCGATCGTTGTCGCCGACGCCTGGCAACGGCATGGTGTGGGTACCCGGCTCGTTGCAGCCCTGGCCGACGTGGCCGCCGCCAACGGCATCGACGCGTTCGGCTTCAGCATCCAGCTCGACAACGACCGTGCCCTAAAGCTTCTTGGGCGGCTGTCGCCAGGATTGAGACTCATGCCGGTCGGCGGTGGCGTGGGCGAGGGATCAATTTCTCTGGACCAGCTCCGCTAGAGGTGGCCTCGCCGCTAGGCGGCCACGACCTGCGCGCACCGCGCCCTAACACTCCAGCGTGATGCGCCAGTGCGGGCGGGCATTCGCAGCTGTGGCCGTCATCTCGCCGAAAGGTGGCGGGGATGGATGGGAATCGAACCCACCCAGGACGCCTCAGCAGCGCCCCGCAAACGGTTTTGAAGACCGCGGGAGGCACCAGCCTCCGATCATCCCCAGCTCGAGGGCTAGGTTAACGCTCGGAGGAGCGAGCTAGACGAGCAGCGCCTCGAGCTTCGCAGTCAGGTCACCCTTCATGTTCGGCCTGTACCCAACGCTTCGCTCCGCAGGCTTTCCGTCCTTGAAGATGATCACCGTCGGGATCGACATGATCCCAAGCGACATCGGCGTCGCCGGGTTCTCGTCGATGTCCATCTTCATGACCTTGATCTTGGTGCCCAGCTCTCCCTGGATCTGCTCGACGATCGGGGCGATCATGCGGCACGGCCCGCACCACGTCGCCCAGAAGTCGACCAGGACCGGGATTTCTGACTTCAAAACAGAGGCTTCGAACTCTGCGTCGGTAACGGCTTGAATGTTTGACATTTAGGACCCCTTCTTGTCGGTGGAACCCGACTTGGACTCTGATTTCGACTTGGGCTTCGACTCGGACTTGGACTCGGCTTTGGTTTCCACCTTGGACTCCGACTTCGACTCCGACTTGGTTTCGGGCTTGCTCTCCGAGCTCCCCTCCGACGCGGGAGCGGGAGCGACGCCGTTGCTCGACCCGGCAGAGCCGTTGCCACTGCCCTTGTAGTCGGTCGTGTAGTACCCGCTGCCTTTGAAGATGATGCCGGCCGGATACAGCATCTTGGACAGCTTGCCCCCGCATTTTGGGCACGTGACAAGGGGCTGGGCTGTGATCCCCTGCTGGATCTCGAACTCGTGGCCGCAACTGCCACAGCGGTAACCGTAAGTGGGCATCTCTAGGGGTTCCTTACTATAGCCGCCGGTCTGGATCCAGCCGGTGGAAGACCATGCCGGATGGCGGTTTGGGGTGGAAATACGTACTTTTCTGTGGAAGAGTCTTGCCCTCTTGGGCCAGCTTCAAAACCTGGCGCAAGTCCGGAGGGGGCAGGAAGAACGCGGCCGCGCCCACTCCCTCATCCACCCACCGCACCGCTTCCGCGGCGTCACGGGTGTAGATGAGGAAATCCTCCGGATTCCGCTTGCCGAGGATGTTGTCGATCACCTGCCTATGCAACTCCACCAGGGCCATCTCCCCTTCCAATTCGAGCAGCTGGAAGCGATGGTCACGGTAGGTTCCGGCCGCCACCCGGCCTTGAAGCGCCGAAAGCGTGGCCTCCAGTGATGGCATGTCCACACCCCCAGTGACCGCCACGCCCGCCTTCAGCACCCGATGCGTGGGGAGCACCTCCAGGCCCGGATCGTCCAGATCGGTCAAAAGGGCGAGGGTGAAGCGAGAGGCGGCATCGGCATCTCCCCCAACCTCCAGGGAATGCGCGAGCGTCGTCTCGTAACGGTGATGGCCGTCGGCGATGAGCACCGACAGGTCGCTCATGGCGGCGTGCAACGCACCGTGCTGCGCCGGGTCGGAAATGGTCCAGAGTCGGTGCTTTGTCCCATCAGGCCCGCCAAATGCGACCGCCGGACCGCGCGCAGTGACGACATCCAGGATGGCCGCCACCCCAGCTCCCCGCCCCTCGTAGGTAAACCAGAGCGGCTCGAAGCTCACGTTGGTGGCGCGGAGCAGGGCCAGGCGGTCCTCCTTGGGGCCGCGGTGAGTCCTCTCGTGGGGCAGGACGACTCGGTCCTTGTACGGCTGGAGCCGCAGCGCAGCGATGACGTCCCGGCGCCGGCGCCCCCCGAAGGACACCTCATGTACGTACATCGATGGAGGGTCGGACCCCAGGATGCCGTCGCGAACCCACCCCTCGAACGTCCTGGCGGCGCCCTCGTAGTCGGCACCCGGCCGGATCAGGCGGATGACGTTGTAGGGCGACAGCGAGCGATACCGGTCGAGCTCGGGCTCGGGAATCACGTCATAAGGCGGCGAGACGAGAGCGCTCAGGTCGCCGGCGCGTGCGAGGTGATATCGAATTCCTGGGAACGCCCGGATATCAGCCGTCGGAGTCTCCCTTGAGCTCGACGTACCGCAGGTCTGACATCCCGTCCACCTCCCGAAGTCGCGTCAGCACATCGGCGCCAACGTGGTCGTCGACGGCCAGGATCATCATCGCGTTGCCGCGTGGTCCGTCCCGCCCCACCTGCATGCTCGCGATGTTGACGTCATGCTCGCCGAGGATCGTGCCGAAGCGGCCCACCACTCCCGGTCGGTCTTCATGGCGGCTGACCAGGAACCGACCCTCTGGCACCAAATCGACGCGGAACAGATCGATCCGGACTGCGCGTGGCTCACCCATCAACACCGTGCCGGCGATCTCGTGACCGTCGATTCTCAACGTCACCAGGCTCGCGTAGCTGCCGTGAGCCGGGCTGCGCCGCTCGACCAGCTTCACGCCTCGGCTCGATGCGATCAGGCGCGCGTTGACCTGGTTGATACGGTCTTCGGTGAACGGCTGCAGCACCCCCTTGAGTGCGGCGGCGACCAGCAGGTTGACGTCGTGCTCGGCGAGCTCGCCCTCGAAATCCAGCTCGATCGCGCTGACGCGTCCTCCGAAAAGCTGCGTGTACAGCGCGGCCAGGCGCTCGGTGAGACCCGCGAACGGGCGAAGGTAGGCGAGCTCTTCGGGCGGTAGCGAAGGAGCGTTGACGGCATAGCGCGGCAGATCGCCGGCGAGCACTGCTGCGACCTCCTCGGCGACATCGAACGCAACGGAGACCTGCGCCTCCAACGTCGAGGCTGCAATGTGGGGCGTCCCGATGAAATTGGCCAGCTTGAACAGCGGATGGTCACCCGCGGGCTCGTTGACGAAAACATCTGAGGCCGCGCCGGCGAGGTGGCCCGACTTGAGGGCCTCGTACAGCGCGTCCTCATCGACGATCCCGCCCCGGGAGGTGTTGACCAGCCTCGCGGTTGGTTTCATCAACGCGAGCTCGGCGGCCCCTATCAGGTTGCGGTTGGCCTCCACGAGCGGCACGTGAATCGTCACGAAATCCGCCCGCTCGAGCAGGTCATGGAGGGCGACCAGCTCGACGTTGAAGAGCTCCGCCCGCTCCACCGAAACGACCGGGTCGTAGGCGACGACCTCCATTTCCAGGCCATGTGCCCGCTTGGCGACCTCGGATCCGACGTTGCCCAGCCCGATGACTCCAAGTGTCTTGCCACGGATCTCGGTGCCCATGAACTTCGACTTGGTCCATTCGCCTCGCTTCAGGGAAGCGTCGGCCTGCGGAACCCAGCGGGCAATCGCGAACAGGAGCGCGATCGTGTGCTCCGCGGCGGCGACGATGTTGCCGCGTGGCGCGTTGACGACAAGGATTCCCTTGCGTGTCGCCGCGGGCACGTCGATGTTGTCCACCCCAACCCCGGCACGCCCCACCACGCGCAGCCGCCGGCCGGCCGCGAGGATCGGCTCGGTCACCCTCGTCTCGCTGCGGACGACGAGCGCGTCGAAGTCGGGGATGCGCTTGATCAGCTCGGCTTCCTGGAGCTTGCTCACGACAGTGACCTCGCCGGCTCGACGCAGGCGCTCGAGACCGTCCTCGGCGATCGTGTCGGCGACCAGGATCCGGGGCAAGTCGCTTACCGGGTCGCGGCGGCGACGCCCTGAAGTGAAGCGGTGATCGCGGCGACGCCTCGGCCGTCGGCAGGCGCGATGTCGAGCTCGTCGAGCGCCTGCTCGATGGCCCACATGACCTGGATGACATCGCCGGCAGCGACTGCGCCGAGGTGGCCGACGCGAATCATCTTTCCGGTCATCTTCCCCTGGCCGCCGGCGATCACGACGCCGTACTTCTCGTTGAGGAGCTTGCGCAGGGCGGCAACATCCAGACCCTGCGGAGGAGTCGCCGAGGTCACCGTGTTCGAGCGATAGCCTTCCTGCGCATAGAGCCGGAAACCAAGCGCCTCGAGGCCGGCCTGCGTGGCCCGAGCCAGGCGCTCGTGGCGCTCGTACACGGCGTTGAGCCCCTCCTCCTCCAGCATGCGCAGACCTTCTTGCAGCGCAAAGACGACACCGATCGCCGGAGTGAACGGAGTCATGCCCTTGTCGGCCCACGTCTTGGCTTCCTTCCAGTCGAAGTAGAAGCGGGGCGATCGAGCCTTCGCCTGCTGCGCCCATGCGCGGTCACCCACGCTGACGAGAGCCAGACCGGGCGGCGCCATCCAGCCTTTCTGAGAGCCGGTGACAGCCACGTCGATTCCCCACGCGTCGGTCTCGATCGCGATCGAGCTGATCGAGCTGACGCCGTCGACCACCACGATCCTGCCGGCCTCATGCGCGACGCGGGCAAGCGCTTGCAGTGGGTTGGTCAGGCCTGTCGACGTTTCGTTGTGCGTGAGAAGCACGACCTTCGCGCTTGGGTGCCTTTCGAGCACCTTGGCCAGGTCATCGGGATCCACCGGCTGACCCCATTCGAACTCAAGCCGCACCACGTCGGCGCCGTAGGCGGCGGCCAGGGCCGCGAACCGCTCGCCGAAGTTGCCACACAGCGCGGCGACGACCTCGTCTCCCGACGAGACCAGGTTGGCGATCGATGACTCGAGGCCGCCCGTCCCCGAGCTGGTGAGCAGCAAAAGGTCGTTGGAGGTCTTGAACACGCGCTTCGCACCAGCGGTGATCTCCGCCAGGATCGCCGCGAACTCGGGGCCGCGGTGATCGATCATCGGCCGGTTCATGCTGCGCACGACGCGCTCTGGGAGAGGCGTCGGGCCGGGGATGCGAAGCTGGGTCTGGAAGATCATTGGGCGCGCTCCGATAAGGGGTTGCGGCGGCGGGATGAATTCTACCGGTCCCAATGGGCTGGCCCGGCGGTCCGGGCTTTCGCCCGGAGGCCCCCACCCGACTGGCCCTCTGGGCCGAGCCGACCTCCCCACGAGCGGGGAGGAGTACGGTCCGGGCTTTCGCCCGGACCTAGTGCTGCTCTGTCGTGTAGGGAAGGAGAGCGATCGCCCGGGCCCGCTCGAGCGCGGTGGTCAACGGGCGCTGATGCCGGGCGCAAGTGCCGGTCACGCGGCGCGGCAGGATCTTGCCCCGGTCGCTCACGAAGCGCCGCAGGCGCGAGATCTCCTTGTAGTCGATGTAGTTGATCTTCTCGACGCAGAAGCTGCACACTTTGCGGTGCTGGCGCTTCGGGCCCCCTCTCGAGGAGCTTTCGCGGGGTGGACGGTTTACTGCCATCGGTCTCTCCTAAAACGGAATGTCGTCCGGGTCGACGTCGCGCGGCGCGTCGTCCGGAGCGGGAATATCGTCATGCGCGGCCGCGGGGGCGCCGTGAGCAACGCCGGCTCCGCCGCCCGAACCGCGAGGCTCGAGGAACTGAACGTCGTTGGCGATGATCTCGGTGACGCGTCGCTTCTGGCCGTCCTGGCCTTCCCATGAGCGCGTCTGGATGCGGCCTTCGACGTAGACCAGCGCACCCTTGCGCGTGTACTGCGCAACCGTCTCGGCGAGGTTCCTCTTGCCAATCGGGTACGCGACGATGTTGTGGTAGTCCGTGAACTCCTTGCGCTCGCCGTCCGGCCCGGTCGACCAGCGGTTGGTGGCGATGCTGAAGTTGGTCACCGCCGTCCCGCTTGGCGTGTAGCGCATCTCCGGATCCTTGGTCAAACGGCCGATCAGCAACGCTTTGTTGAGATTCGACATTTAAGCGTCCTCCACACTCGCACCATCCAACCGATCCGCCGCGCCACTCGACTCCACTGCGATGGTTTCCAGGACGACCTCCGCCGGCGGCGGGGCAACGGGGGTCGGGGTCGGCTTGTCAGGCTTGCGCACGATCAAATGGCGCAAGACCTCTTCGGTGATCTTGAGCGCTGCCTCGAGCTGGGGGATGCCGTCAGGACCGATCTGGAAGTCCTGGAGGATGTACGAACCCTCCTTGTGGTGCTTGACCTCGTAGGCGAGCTTTCGCTTGCCCCAGACGTTGGTCCGCTCCACCGTCCCGCCGGCTTTTTCGATGAGCGTGTTCACGCGCTTGACGATGTCTTGGACCTTGTCGTCCTCGAGGTCGGCACGAACGATGTACAGAACTTCGTAATCCCGCAACGGGGACCTCCTTCCTATGGGTTCAGGCCTCGTATCGATCGGCGGCGGTTGCCACCGGCCGAGGCCAGAAAGGGTAGGTCGGTATTCTATCAGTCGAGTGAGCGAGACCCGAGCCAAGGCGGCCGTGCGTGGTGCCAAGGTGAAACCGAAGTCAGGGCGCCGGCCGCCGGTGAAGGTGACGAAAGGGTCCGAGCTGCCCCTGCTTCCGATCGCAATCGGCGGCATCCTGGTGGTCCTCGCCATCGTGCTGGGCATCTACGCCTTCACCAACTCCAGGCCGAAGCCCACCCCCGGGGTTCCGGCCACGGCCGGAATACCGTGCGACGCGCTCGAACACACGCAGGTCCACTACCACACCGCTCTACAGATCATCTATCAAGGCAACCAAGTGAACATCCCGGGCGATGTCGGCCGGTTGAGCACCTGCTTGTACTGGCTGCACGTGCACGCCGAGTCTCCCGGTGTGATTCACGTCGAATCGCCGAAGGGCCGCGCCTTCACGCTTGGCGATTTCTTCAAGGTCTGGGCCACATGGAAAGGGACGCCGGAGCCGTTGGACGCCACGCACGTGTCGTCGTTCATCCTCACCGGCGACCAGAAGCTGGTGATATACGTCGATCCCGGTGACGGCACAGGGCCGCAGCCCTACACGGGGGATCCCGCCGCGATCGTCCTCAAATCGCATGAGGTGATCACCCTCGAGATCACACCGCCAGCTGTGAATCCACCACCCAAGTTCACTTGGCCTGCGGGGCTCTGACCTCGAGAAGGACCCTGGCCGCGCGGTAGTGTTCCAGCGCGTCGAGGCTGTTGGCAGCGCGCTGCGCCTTGTCCGCCAATCGGAGATGGGCGTGAGCTGCGCTCTCGAGGTCACCACCGCCGATCGATGGCGCCTCCCCTCTGTGGAGCGAGCGCAAACGCTGGAGTCGATGGTTGTCGTGCTGGGCCGTGATCACCGGCTTCTCGGCTGAAAGCCGCTCGATGGCCTCGTCTTCGCGCCCGAGCATGATCAACGCCTCGGCCTGGCAAAGCCTCGCGTCCGTGCCGAGTGGCCAGTCGAGCGACTCGACCACCGTGGCAAGCGCGACGAGCGCGCGGCGGGCGTGACCACGAGCAACCAGGATGCGCGCCTTCTCCAGCGCCAGCTCGCGCTCCATGGCAGGCAGCCTGCCCTCCAACAGGTAGTCCACCTCGGTCCCCAGCCGGCCGGCTATGACCCGCAGGACGCGTGTCGACGGCTGGCTTCTACCAAATTCGACCTGGTTCAGGAAAGCCCTGCTGAAATCGCCGCCGCTGACCTTGGCCAGGCTCATGCCACGGTCTTGACGGAGGCGTCGAATCCGCTGGCCGAGCGTCTCCACCCGAGGCACGCCCGGCATCATACCTGATGTAAAGCGGGGGTTTACAGCGGCAGGTCTAGAGTGACGGCGTTGAAGACCTCGACGCAAGGACTCCTCGAAGGCTGCGGTCGTGGCACGCGACGTGGTCGGCAAGGCGCAGGAAAGCCTCGCGCAGCGGGCTGGCCTCGGCCCTGGTCGTCGTGCTTGAGCCGC
>JBGQGI010000022.1:0-11020 GCA_041497375.1 Candidatus Dormibacteraceae bacterium
GATAGCGAGCGACCAGGATGTAGACGAGCGCCGCCCCCCACGCGACGGGCGGGACGGAAAGAAGCCGGCCGGCCGGCCGCAGCCAACCTCTGCAATGACGCAGCGTCTCGCTCACCGCCAAGTGCCCACGATATCTGCGGCCGGCAGGACTGATCCACCAGGCCGCGGCGCTTGCGTCCTGTGCCTTGAGACCATGAGTCGCCAGGTCGATGCGCTGCCAGGGAACGATCTCGACCGCCCCAGTCACATGCCGTCTCGCCCAGTCGGCGCACGAGGTGCATACCGAACAGTCGCCGTCGAAGATCAAGACTGCCGCCGCGATGGGGCGGACTTGCTCTGTTGATTTCATGCAGTTTTCGATTTCAAGATGTCGGCCAGCGCGACATTCAGGTCTGGATACGTGAACTCGAATCCCTGCTCCAGTAGTCGCCGCGGAATGCACCGGCGGCCGGACAGGACCAGCTCCGGCTCAGTCCGCATCGCCCGGGCGCCTTCTTTGACCATCCAGGCGGGTACAGGCGGGCTCCAAGGGCGGCCGACCGCCCTGCGTAGCGTGGCCATGAACTCAGCATTCGTGACGGGCGTTGGACCGGCGGCGTTGTAGGTCCCGACCGCGTCCTTGGAATCGATCGCCCAGAGCAGCATCCGGTTGAGGTCGGCGGAGTGGAGCCAACTGATGTACTGCTGGCCTGAGCCGGCAGAACCGCCGAGGCCGAATCGCGTCAGGCGAGCAAGCGGTTCCAGGGCTCCGCCGCTGGCGCCAAGGACGAATCCGATTCGGAACAAGACTTTCCGGGTTGACGGCACCTCGCACCTGTTGAACGCCTCCTCCCATCGCTGGCACACCTCGACCGAGAAGCCGCTTCCGGGGGGCGCTGATTCATCGCACAACGCCGGTCCGGGGTTGCCGTAGATCGCGAGGGATGCGGCCTGCACCAAGGTCGCCGGCGGGGTCGTACACAACTTGAATGCGGCGCAGAGCGCCTCCACCGAGCGTAACCGAGACTCCAGGATCAGTCGGCGGTTGGACGGGGTGTAGCGGCAGTTGACGCTTTTCCCCGTGAAGTTCACCACCGAGGCCGCGCCTTCCAGTACTCGAGCCCAGGCGCCGACGCTTGATCCGTCCCAGGCCACAGCCCGACCAAGAATGTTCACTCCCGGCGAGCGTGTCAGGACGTCCACCTCACCACCGGCAGCTAGGAGTTCCTTGGCGAAGCACTGGCCGAGGAAGCCACTGCCTCCAGCGAGCACGACTCGACGGGCGGTCACGACGCGCCCTCGCTGATGAGCGTGGAAACCCAGTGGAGCATCCGCTTGCGAATCGTCCTCAAGCCGGGGAGATGTGCCAGGGCGAGAAGCCGGACGATGGCGTCGGTGGTGTCATCCACCAACTCGTAGGATCGCCGCTGTTCGGGCGACCGATCGTGAACCCAGAAGAGTACTAGGCCGAGCTCGTATAGCCACAGTAGGTGCGGCAATGTCGGCGCGACGTCCCGGGGCAGTCGCGCGTCCGACCCGGCCACAACCTCTCGCAGAAAATCGATGCTGGCGCGGCGCGTGGGGCCTGAGGCATTGCTAAAGGGGTTCAGGGGACTCTGCGGATCAGCAGCCGTTCGGAACAGGGTTCCCGAAACCGCGTGGTAAGGCCTCAGAACATCGAGCCGGGCGCGCATGACCAGGCGAAGTCGAGCCCGCAAGGCGACCTGGTCGTCCAGGATTCCCCGGCAAGCCTCCACGAGGTCGGCGTGCATCCGCTCGTAGAAGGACTGCACTAAATGGTCCTTGGATGGGAAGTAGTAGTAGCTGTTTCCGAGCGCTACGCCAGCTGTGGTCGCGATCATGCGCATGGTCGTCGCCTCGTAGCCGTACTGGCGGAAGAGGTCCAGCGCTACATCGAGTATCCGTTCGCGTGTTCGCTCCCCTTTGGAAGCGGGCGATGCGGCCAATGCAATCACCGATCCAGCATAATTGAACGTGTTCAAAAATACAATTGAGAACGGCTGCGCTTGGGCCGTCAAGAGAGACCTGCCGCTGGTCGCAAGGCCACGAAAAAAGGCCGGTCCCGTACGGAACCGGCCCTGGAGGCTTACCGAATGGGCCGAAAGCCTTACTCGTCCTCGATCTGGTTGTACATCAGGCTGTCCTGGATCTCGTACAAGGCGTCCATCGCCTCCATCACTGAGCCGGGCTTGGCCTGCGCCAGGACGGTGACCTCGGGCGACTCCTCGATCACCTTGTTGATGGCCACCGAAAGGACAGGTGGCATCAGCCTCTGGTCGGCCAGGTTAAGCATCTCCAGCTCATTCAGGAGCTTGTCGATGTAGTGCATCTTGTTGCGGCGCGCGTACTTGGCCCGCTGAACGCGACGCTCGCGTGCGGTCATGTGCTCGATGGCGCGGCTTGCCTGCTTGATCATCGTCATTTCTTCTCTTCTCCGAAGCCAATTTTACGGCCCCTAAATCTTTTGTCAAGATCCGTATGTAATAAATGGTTCCTGGCTGTGCTAGCATCCCCGCCACCGACCGGATGAGCCAACAGATTGCCGGCCGTTCCACCCGTATGGAAGTCCTGGAGTTGCTCCGGCGCAAGGGCCACGCCAGCGCCGAAACGATCGCAGCCGAGCTATTAGTTACCCCAAACGCGATCCGTCAACACCTGACCAACCTGGAACGGGACGGTTTCGTGGTCAGCAGCCCTGAAAAGAGCCGCCGCGGCCGCCCCTCCCTCCAGTTCTCCCTGACCGAGCGCGCCGATTCGGTCTTCCCCAAGCGCTATGGCCAGCTCGCCACGATGGTCCTTCAGGAGGTCCAGGAGATGGCGGGCCCGGACGCCCTGGACGAGGTCTTCGAGCGGATGGCCACCCGGCACGCTGGAGCGATCTCACGCAACCTGGAAGGGCTGGAGTTCGACGAGAAGCTGCGGCGGGTGGTGGCCTGGATCGGGCGCGCGGGGACCCTTGCCGAGCAGACGGAGACACCGGAAGGCGTCAAGGTGACCATCCACAACTGCCCTTTCCGCAACACCGCCCTCAAGTTCCCGCAGGTCTGCACCATCACCCCCCACCTCATCTCCCAGCTGCTCGGCACCGCCGTCTCGCAGGCAGATTCCATCCACCGCCGTGACCCGTACTGCTCCTTTGTCGTTCAGCGCCCTACCGACGCTGAGTAGCCGGCAGGTCGCCGAGGTCGACCGCCTGGCGCATGAGCGGTTCGGCATCTCGGTGGAGTGGCTGATGGAGGCCGCAGGCTGGCAGGTCGCGCGCTTTTGCCGCAGCCGAACGGCGGTCATCTGTGGAGTCGGCAACAACGCCGGCGACGGGCTGGCCGCGGCTCGCCACCTCCATCGTTGGGGGCGGCTGAGCGCGGTCAGTTGCGTGGATCCGCAGCGACTGCGAGGAGCGGCGGCCCTGGAGAGGGACGCACTGACCATGCTCGGGGTCGATGTTTCCGATGAGCTGCGGTTGCACGGCGCTGACGTCGTGGTCGACGCGCTTTTCGGAACCGGCTTGTCGCGAGCACCCGAAGGCAGGTTCGCGGCCTGGATCGAAGCGATCAACCGCTCGGGGTCGCAAGTGGTAGCAATCGACGTGCCTTCCGGCCTCGACGCCGACACCGGGGTCGCCTACGCTCCATGTGTGCGCGCGAACACGACCGTGACCCTCGGCCTGGCCAAGCCCGGGCTGCTGAAGGGCGACGGTCCGGCCCTGACGGGCGATATCTGGGTCGCCGACATCGGCGTTCCATTCGAGGCGTACGCAGCAGTTGGCGTCGCCGTGCCGCGTGATCTGTTCGCGAAGAGCGATACGTTTCAGCTGAAGGACACTGAGGCGTGAGCGCGCAGGTCATCTGGGATCGTGGCGTCTCGATCTCGGGTCATCGGTTGTGGCTGGATCCCCTGGTGGTCCGGACGTTTGCTTTCATCTCGCACGCGCACACCGATCACGCGCGCCGCCACAAAGAGGCGCTGCTGACGCCGCAGACGCTTGCGCTCATCCCAGAGGCGAGGCGGCCCCGAGGCTGGCGGATGCTCGGTTACGACGAGCCGATGCGGCTCGGCCCGGCCACGGTCACGCTGCATTCGGCCGGCCACATGCTCGGCTCGGCGCAACTGCTCTTCGAACACCAGGGCACTCGCATCCTCTACACCGGCGACATCAAGCTGCGCCAACCGGGCGGCGTGCCGCCCACACATGTGCCCAAAGCTCATGTGCTCGTGCTCGAGAGCACTTATGGACGGCCGCACTTTCGTTTCGGGGATCCCGACTCGACGGTTGAGGCGATTGCGCGCTGGTGCCGGCTCGCACTCGACAGCCGCGTGACGCCTGTCCTGCTCTGCCACGCCCTGGGCAAGACCGAAGAGATCATGCTCGCGCTGTCGGGTTACGGCTTCAAATTTGCGCTGGAGAAGCGGTGCGTCCCATGCGCCCAGGCTTATGCGATGGCGGGCCGGCGGCTTCCGGAGTGGATCGAGCTCGACGGTGAGGTCGAGCCTGGCTGCGTTGTGATCGCGCCGCCCGCCGGCAAGGACGAGGTGCGCAGGCTCGGTCGATACCGCACGGCCCTGGTCTCGGGCTGGGCGAAGGACGCGGAGTTCTCGCGGATCTTCGGCGCCGACGCCACCTTCGACCTGTCAGACCACTGCGATTTCGACGAGCTGCTCGAAGTCGTCGAACGCTCAGGCGCAGAGCAGGTCTACACGGTGCACGGCTACACCGAGGATTTCGCGCGGCATCTGCGCAAGCGAGGCATCAAAGCTTCGGCCCTGGAAGCGACGGAACAGCTGGCGCTCGCGCTGTAGCGGGCTAGCGAAGCGCCCAGCCTGATCGCAAGTAAGCTCTGCGCAGGTCCGCGTCGGTGGCCGCGGCATCGCTAAGCCTGTTCAGAAGCAGGTCCACCCACGCGGTCAAGTGAACCGGGGGCTCGAGCTCCAGCGCATCTTTCTTGTTCATGTACGCCCGGCAGCGCCGGCCGCGGGTCTCAACCGTCAGATCGGTAATGCGTCCACGGTTTCGCTTGACCTTGGCGATCGGAATCTTTTCGGCCAGGTAGTCGAGCAGCTCTTCCGGATCCTCCTCTGCGCCGATCGGCGAGTGGCAGAAGACACAGGCTCCATCGAGTGGCAGAGCCGGCGCCTGGCAGATCGTGCAGTTCAATCCGTATAGCGCGTGATCGTTTGATCCTCGCGCCGCTTCTCCGCCCCGTACAGGGGGCAATCCTCGTAGTTACGCACGCAGATCGGCGGGCTGTCGCTCAACGCGTACTTGCGCTTCGACTTTCGATCGACGTGGCAGTCGAATCGATAGACGCGAAGGACGGCGCGACGCTCCTTCAGAAACTCTTCGAGATAGGGACACCGACGCACGCGACTTACGATAGGCCACCCATGGGAGAAGGTGGCGGGATGCTGGACTTCGCTCGCGCGGCGGCCGCGGTGGGCACCACAACGTCGACGTCGGAGAAGGCGCGGATACTCGCCGAATACTTCCGCACGCTGGACGAAGACGACCTCAGGCGCGCCGCAGTGTTCATGAGCGGTCGCGCCTTCAGCCCCTCGCAGCGCCGAACGCTTGGCCTCGGCTGGACGACGGTGAGCAAGGTCGTCGAATCGATCTCGGGGCGCGACCCCGATGAGCTGCAGGCCATCTTTCGCAAGCATTCCGATATCGGCAATTGGGCCGGCGAGGCCCTTGAAGGCCGGACCACAGAGGAGCCCGTTTCGCTCGCTGAATTCGAAGAAGCGCTCGAAGCGATCAGAACTGCGCGAGGCGCGCGCAAGGCGGCGCCGCTCGAAGCTCTACTGAGGCGCACGCACCCGGAGGCGGCGAGGTTCGCGGTCAAAGTGATCTCGGGTGAGATGCGGATCGGGCTCAGCGAAGGCCTGGTGGAAGCCGCGCTTGCCGCAGCGTTCGAGCTGCCGGTGACCAAGGTCAAGAAGATCCATCTGATCACCGGTGATATCGGCGAGACCGCCATGCGGTGCAAGCGCGGTGAGCTGGAAACTTCGACGGTCTCGCTGTTCCAGCCGGTGCGCTTCATGCTCGCGAGTCCGGTCGAAACAGCCGCCGAAGGCTTTGAGCGGATGAGCGCCGAAAAGGTTTGGACCGAGGAGAAGTACGACGGCGTGCGCTGCCAGCTTCACCACGACGATGGGCGCGTCGAGCTCTTCTCGCGCGACCTGAAGGAGACCACTGGCGCATTTCCAGAGTTGGCTGAGGCTGCTCCGGGCCTCGGTCACGCTGTGTTGTTAGACGGCGAGGTGCTCGCGCATCGCGACGGCAAGGTGCTGCGCTTCTTCGAGCTGCAGCACCGCCTGGGTCGCAAGAAGGTCACCGACGACCTTCGGCGCGAAGTCCCGGTGGTGCTGGTCATCTTTGACCTTCTGTACCTCGATGGACGCTCTCTTCTCGACGAGCCGTTGGCGATGCGGCGCCGCCTGCTCGAGGACCTCGGTGTCGAACCGCCGTTCCTCCTCGCACGGCTCGAAGAGGCGACCAGCCCTGATGACCTCGATCGGATCTTCGCGGACACGCGCGAGCGCGGACACGAAGGCTTGATGGTGAAGGATCCCTTGAGTCCCTACACGCCCGGCAGGAGAGGCCTTGCCTGGTTGAAGCTCAAGCGGCCGCTGGCGACTCTCGATGTGGTAGTGACCGCTGTCGAGTGGGGCCACGGCAAGCGCAAGGGCGTGCTCTCCGACTACACCTTCGCGGTGAAGGTCGGCAAGACCGGCAGGCTCGTCAACGTGGGCAAGGCGTACACGGGGTTGACCGACGCGGAGATCGCAACCATGACCGAGCGGTTCAAGGCGATAACGCTCGAGGATCGAGGTTGGGGCTACGCCGTCAAGCCGGAGGTCGTGCTCGAGGTGGCGTTCGACTCGATCCAGCACTCCAACAGGCACGCCAGCGGGTTCGCGTTGCGCTTCCCACGCATCGTCCGCATCCGCGACGACAAGCCGGCGGAAGAGATCGACACTCTCGAGCGCGTCGAGGAGCTTTACGAGAGGTACTTCGGCGGCGACACTGAGTCCGAATTGGCCGAGGTTGCCGAAGTGGACGTTCCTTCATGAAGCTCACCTTCATGGGGACAGCCGGTGCTCGATTCATGGTGGCCAAACAGCTCGCCGCCTCGGGCGGCCTCTACATCGAAGACGGCAAGGCGCGCATCGCGCTCGACCCGGGACCCGGCGCCATCGTGCAGTACGCGAAGCGCAAGGTCGACCTCACCAAGCTCGACGCCATCGTGGTCAGCCATCGCCACCTCGACCACTGCGGCGACGTGAACGTGATGGTCGAAGCGATGACCGAAGGCGGGTTCGCGCACCGAGGCCGGCTCTTCTGTCCGTCGGATGCGCTCGATGACGATCCCGTCGTGCTGCAGTACCTTCGGCGCTTCCCTCAGGAAGTCGTGAGGCTCCAGCCCGAGACCACCTACAACGTCAACGGCGTCGAGTTCACGACAACCCCACGGCATCGGCACCAGGTCGAGACCTACGGGTTCCGATTCGGCGACCGGCTTGGCTGGGTCACCGACTCTGCCTATTACGACGGCATCGCCGAGCAGCACAAAGCCGACGTCATGGTGATCCACACGGTGCTGATGCAGTGCCGCGCGGAGTTGCCGCACCTCTGCCTCGACGACGCCGAGCGCATCATCCGCGACGCCAAGCCGCGGCTGGCGATCCTCACTCACTACGGCATGACCGTGTGGCGCGCTCACCCCTGGGAGCTGGCCGCCGCCCTGACCCAGCGACTGGGCATCGAGGTGAAAGCTGCGCGCGATGGAATGAGTGTGGAAGTGTGAGCGCCCAACAGAGATTCCTGCTCCTCTTGATCCTGGTCGGCGCCCTGGCGACGGTGCTTGGCCTGGTGTCAAAGCGCGCTCGAATGGTGCCCTACCCGGTGGTGCTGGCCGCGGCCGGGGTGGCGATCGGGTTGTTGCCAGGCGGGCAGCTCGGACACGTCGGCGCGGATGTGATCCTTCTCGCTTTCGTGCCCGGGCTGGTCTTCGAGGCGGCCCTCACCCTCGACCTGCCTGAGCTCAGGCGGCGCCTGCTGCCAGTCGGGCTCCTCGCTACTGCGGGAGTCGCGTTCACAGTCGTCTTGATCGGCACGTTGACCCATCTAGTTCTCGGATTGAGCTGGGCCAGCGGCATGCTGCTCGGCGCGATCCTCGCTGCCACCGATCCCATCGCGGTCGTCACGCTGATGCGCCAGATGAAGGCTCCGTCCGGCCTGTCGGCGATCCTCGAGGGCGAGAGCCTCTTCAACGATGGAACCGGCGTCGCGGTGTTCACCGCAGTGCTGGCGACAATCCTGAGCGGCGCTCCATCGATTGGCGACGCGACGATTCGCTTCCTGGAGATCACCGCCGGCGGCACGGCCATCGGCCTCGCGGTTGGCTTCCTCGGCCTTCTCCTTCTCCGATTCGCCGCCGATGCGCCACTGGAGATCCTGGCGACGCTTGTCATTGCGTACGGGAGCTACCTCGCCGCGGACGTCGTCCACGCGTCCGGCATCGTCGCCGTTGTGGTCGCGGGCATCGTCGTCGCTCGATACGGATCGGCAATCGGGAGGTTGCACGGACCCCAGCTGCTCGGCTTCTGGAGCTTGCTCGCATTCGTGCTCAACGCGATGCTCTTCATCCTTGTCGGTGCCGCCCTCCCCGCATGGCAGCTGCTGCCCGTGATGGGGTTCGTGGTGGTCGTGTTTCTCATCATGCTGGTGACCCGCGCGATCCCGGTCTACGGACTGCTCGGGGTTTCAGCGATTCGGCCTCCTCCAATTCCTTGGGCATGGCGCCACCTGACCTTTTGGGCAGGCCTTCGAGGCGCCCTCTCGGTGGCTTTGGCTCTGTCGGTGGCAAACGTCCCAGGCGTAGACAGCCGCGTCGCCCTGATCGCGTATGGCGTCGTCCTGTTGTCGCTCCTCGTCCAGGGTGGGCTGGTGGTGCCGGTGACCCGCGCGCTACGTATCGAAAAGGCCGCTTGAGCGGTCGGATCGGAGTCGAGCGGTGGCGGTGGCGGGGCACCGTCGCACTGGCGGCCATAGCGCTCGGATTTGTGATCTATCCGCTGATCGAGGGCAGCAACGACGTGATCAATTCGGACTGGCCCGCGTTCGCGACCGGGGGCAGGCTGATGGTCGAAGACCCGAGCCACCTGTACGACATGGACACGCAGCGCCGCGTCCAGCTCGAGGTCACCGGCGGCAGGACCCTGGTCACGCTCGGAATCAACGGCATCCTCCCGTTCCTGGCGCCGGCGTGGGTGGCTTTCCTTGCCGTGCCCTTCGACCTCCTGGGCACCAACCTGGGAGGCAGGCTGTGGATCCTCGCGGGTCTCGCCTGCCTGGCGATCGGCCTTTACCTGGCGGTACGGCCCCGGCCACCGACGAGCATCCTTCCGGCTTTCTCATCGGTGCCAACCGCGCTGCTGCTGCTCAATGCGCAGCTCGACGGCTTCGTCGCGCTGGGAATTGGCGCCGCGTTGGCCCTGTGGACCCAACCTTTCCTCGCCGGTCTGTGCCTCGGCCTGACCTTGCTCAAACCGCAGCTCGTCCTGCCGCTGGGCGCGGCACTGCTGCTGACCCGCCGATGGCGCGTGCTCGCCGGCTGGGCGGTCGCCGGTGCGGCCCTGCTTGCCGCGTCGGCTGCGTTGAACCCGCGCTGGGTGCTCGAGTGGCTGCCCGCCCTGGGCGGGACCGTGCAGCCCGGCGCCCGTGAGGTCGACCTCGCCCATCTGGGCACGCTGCTGCCAACCGCTTACGAGGGTTGGGCGGTCGTGGTCCTGTCGCTGATCGCCCTTGCGGCAGTACTGTGGCTCGCCCGCCGGCTCAGGGATGACCTGAGGGCCGCAGCGGCAGTGCTTATTGCCGGCGGAATCCTGGTCGCGCCGCACGCGCTCCCCACCGACCTGGTGCTCGTGGCGGTCGCGCTCGCCGTGTGGGGCAAGGCTCAGTGGCAGGACTGGCTGCTGCTTTCGGTGGGCGCCGCGATCGCTGCGGTCGTCCCGGCGCCTTGGCCCACCGCTGTGGGCGTGCTGGTAGTGGGCTGGCTGTGCCTGCGTGCCGCGGGGCTTATCGCGTGGCGGCGAGGACCGGCGCCGGCGTCTGCTGGATGAGGCCGTCGATCAGGCCGTAGGCAATCGCCTCGTCAGGACTCAGGAAGTAGTCGCGGTCGGTGTCCCGCTCGACTCGCTCGAGCGGCTGGCCGGTGTGCTTGACGATGAGGTCGTTGAGCACCACCTTGATCCGCAGGATCTCCCGCGCGTGGATGTCGAGGTCGCTGGCCTGGCCCTGCAAGCCCTTGCCGCCGATGAGCGGCTGGTGCATGTGGATCGTCGCGTTCGGAAGCGAGAATCGCCTGCCCTTCGCCCCCGCCATCAGGATCACGGTCCCGAAGCTGGCTGCGCGGCCGATGCATACGGTCGAGACCGGCGAGCGAACGTACTGCATGGTGTCGTAGATGGCAAAGCCGGCGGTCACCGATCCGCCCGGTGAGTTGATGTAGAGCTGGATCTCTTTCTCCGGGTCGTCGGCCGAGAGGTAAATAAGTTGCGCCACGACGAGGTTGGCGACGACGTCGTCGATCGGCCGGCCGATCAGGATGATGCGGTCCTTGAGCAGCCGAGAGTAGATGTCGAAGGAGCGCTCGCGGTTGCCGCCCTCGTTCTCGGTGACTGTCGGGATGTAAGCCATCGATAGGAGCTTACGAGATATATTCGGACGGTTGGTGAACGCCGCCGCCCTGGCTCCTGTGGACTTCTTCGGCGGCCTCCGCAAAGGTGTCAAGTCGAAGCTTCCCGAAGAGCTGCGAAGGTGCGAGACAGGTCGAGGGCACAGCCGCCTGCTCAAGCTCCATTACGGCCGGCCTGAGATCCACTTCGAAGCCTGGCACCATACAGGGGCCGGCAGGCTGGAGCTGGGACTCCACTTCGAAGGACCTGCCAGGCTCAACCAGCAGGCGTTCGACTTCTTCCGGCCGCGCATGATCGAGATCAAAGCGAGCCTGCCCCGCGCGGA
>JBGQGI010000023.1:0-11009 GCA_041497375.1 Candidatus Dormibacteraceae bacterium
GCCGTGGCCATGGTCGGTTCGGGAACGATGTCCGCCAGCGTGCCGTCGAAGTCGGAGACGAGCAGAAGCTCCCGCGGCGGAATCGATGAAAGCGGCGAATCTCGCCAGACCGCGGCGATATCGCTGGATTGGACGCTCACGTACCCAATCTACCCAGGCGGGCGGTGGCGCTGCACAATCGAAGCTAGCTCGAGCCCTTGGGGCAGGGTTCCGAACGAATGGCCCCAATCGCCGCCCAGGCGCGACGCGCAGAACGCATCGGCCACTGCCGGGTCGCCGTAGCGAACCAAAAGCGAGCCCTGAAGCGTGATCGCGAGGCGCTCCACCAGGCGCCGTGCGCCCACCTCGATCGCGGCCCCGTTCGAGAGCCCCTTCTTCAACTCGACGACCGCAAGATCGAGCCGTGGATCGGAGCCGCGCGCCTCGTCGACCTCTGCGATGAAGGCCGTGAGGGTTTCAGGCTCGCGGCCCATGGCCCTCAGGACATCGAGGGCGTTCACGTTGCCGGAGCCCTCCCAGAGCGAGTTGACCGGCGCTTCCCGATAAAGGCGCGGCATGATCGATTCCTCTACGTAGCCGTTGCCGCCGAGGCATTCGAGGGCTTCGGCCACGAGAGGTATCGCTCGCTTACACGTCCAGTACTTGCTGACTGCCAGTCCAAGCCGGCGGAAGTGAGCCTCCGTGCTGTCGGCGGCTCGGTCGAGTGAGCCGGCCAGCCGCATCATGAGAATGGTCGTCGCTTCCGATTCGATGGCGAGGTCCGCCAGGACGTTGACCATCAACGGCTGATCGACCAGCAGGCGTCCGAAGGCGTTTCGATGCGCTGCGTGGTGAATGGCCTGCGCGACCGCCTGCCGCATGAGCGAGGCGGATCCGATGATGCAGTCAAGGCGCGTGTGGTTGACCATCTCCATGATCGTCCGCACTCCGTGCCCCTCCTCCCCGACCAGCCATGCGGTCGCGCCGTCGAGCTCGATCTCGCTCGAGGCGTTGGAGCGATTGCCGAGCTTGTCCTTCAAGCGCTGGATGTGGAACGCATTTCGCGTTCCGTCAGGGAGAACCCGCGGGAGCAGGAAGCAGGAGAGGCCGCCCGGAGCGTGGGCCAGCACCAGGAACGCATCGCACATCGGCGCAGAGCAGAACCACTTGTGCCCGTTCAGCTGGTACTCGCCGCCGGCCGTTGGCGTTGCGCGCGTGGTGTTGGCTCGGACGTCGGAGCCTCCTTGCTTCTCGGTCATCGCCATCCCGACGAGGACGCCGCGCTTGGTCGCGTGCGGGCGCAGGCCGGGGTCGTAGTCGAGGGTCGTGATCAGCGGCTCCCATTCGGCCGCGAGCTCAGGTTGCTTGCGCAGCGCGGGAACCGCCGCGTACGTCATCGACACCGGACAGCCGTGGCCGCCCTCGACCTGCGACCACACGTAGAAGCCGGCGGCCCGTGCAACGTGCGCGCCGGGACGTGGTTCGCGCCAGGGCAGGGCGTGAAGGCCGTGGCCGATCGCCACTTCCATCAGGCGATGCCAGGCGGGATGGAACTCGACCTCGTCGATGCGGTTTCCGAAACGATCGTGAGTGCGGAGCACCGGGGGGTTCGAGTTGGCCTGGAAGCCCCAGGCGATCGACTCCTCGGTGCCGGCAAGTTGTCCGAGCTCGCTGACCCAGTCATGCGCCCAGCCGGCGCCCTCGCGCTCGAGCGCCTCGCGCAGCGGGGCATCGGCCTGGAAGAGGTTGTAGTCGACTAAGGGTGGCGGCTGGTTTGTTGCGTCAGCCAACTTCTTCTGCCAGCTCAGCTACGAGGCGAAGCTGCTCCTTTCGCGTTTCGTTGTCCAGGGCCGTTGGCGAAACGATCAGCGTGTCGACTCCCGCTTCGCGGTATGCCCGGATACGCTCCTTCGCGTGGTCTCGTGGGCCGACGATGCTTACCGCATCGATCAGCGCGTCCGGTAAGGCCATCGCCGCCTCGCTCTTCCTGCCCGCGAGGTACAGGTCCTGGACCTCCCGCGCCGCCGCTTCGAATCCGTAGGTGGATACCAGCCGGTTGTAGAAGTTCTGCTCCCGCGATCCCATGCCTCCCACGTAGAGGGACAGCATCGGCCTCATCGCGTCCCGCGCCGAGCCGAGGTCGTCGCTGATCATCACGTTGACCGAAGGGCAGATCCGGAAGTCATCGAGCGATCGGCCGGCGCGCGCCGCGCCCTCTTCGAGAGGAACCCTGAGAGTCGAGGTGTGCTCTGGGGAGAAGAAGACAGGGAGCCACCCGTCAGCGATCTCGCCCGCCAGCGCAACGTTCTTCGGGCCCAGCACCGCGAGATAGATTGGGATCCTGGCCTGAACCGGCTTGATGGTGAGCTTCAGCACCTTTCCCGGACCGTCGGGCAGTGGTAGCTCGAGCGTTTCGCCGTGGAACTCCACCTTCTGGTGCGCCAGGGCCATGCGCACCACCGCCACGTACTCCCGCGTGCGCTGCAGCTGCTTGGCGAACCTGACGCCGTGCCAGCCCTCCGACACCTGGGGACCTGACGAGCCCAGGCCCAGGATGAACCTGCCCCCCGACAGCTGGTCGATCGTCGCCGCAGTCATTGCCGTCATCGCTGCGCTGCGCGCGGGGATCTGGAAGATGCCTGATCCCAGCTTGATGCGCGTCGTGCCGGCCGCCAGCCACGCCAGCACGGTGGCCGCGTCCGAGCCGTAGGCCTCAGCGGTCCACACCGAGTCGTAGCCGAGGTCCTCGGCGGTACGGGCGATCTCCAGCTGATCGGCGGCGGTGAGCCCGAAGCCCCAATAACCGACGCTTACACCCAGCTTCACCGATCTATTCTTGTCCATGTCGGCGGTCAACCGGTTCCCGGAGGTGTGCGCTGGTCGATATGACTGGATTCATGTTCGTCGGCACGATCTTCGCGGTGTTGGTCGTTGGCGCCATTGCTGTGGTGGTCTTCCTTGCGCTGCGCACCCAGTCGCCCTCTCCCACAACGCATCCTGCGACGGGCGAGACGCCGCTCCAGATCCTCGACCGCCGCTTTGCCTCAGGCGAGATCAACGCCGAGGAGTACAAGCGGGCCCGCGACCTCCTGACCGGAGCCGGTCCGAAAACCTAGGCGGGGCTACTTCCCGGTTACCAACAGGGTGATCAGGAACACGTTTAAGGTCACGATGACCGCCACCACACCGGTCGCGATGATCGTCGTCACCCGGTTGTTGACGAGCGAGCCCATCAGATGGCGATCCCGGCAGAACAGGAGCAGCGGAATCAACGCGAACGGGATTCCGAAGGAAAGCACGACCTGGCTCAGCACCAGTGCGCGCGATGGGTTGACACCGATCGCGATCACCACGAGTGCGGGCGCCATCGTGATGGCGCGGCGGAGGAACAAGGGGATGGCTTTGCGGATGAATCCCTGCATCACCACCTGGCCGGCAAGCGTGCCCACCGACGACGATGACAGGCCCGAGGCCAGAAGGCCGAGGCCGAAGAATATGTCGGCGCCGTTACCGAGCTGCACGCCCAAGCCCGTATAGGCCTGGTCCAGGGTCTCGATCGGACCGATGCCACGCCCGTGGAAGACCGCTGCCGCGATCGTCAGCATCGCGATGTTGATCAAGCCTGCGACGCCCATCGCGATGATCACGTCCCATCGCTCGAAGCTGAAGATCTTGTGCTGCTCGGGATCGGTCGCGCCAACCACACGCCGCTGCGTCAAGGCCGAATGGAGGTAGATCACGTGTGGCATCACGGTCGCGCCGAGGATGCCGGCACCGAGCAGCACGCTCTCAGTACCGTCGAACCGCGGCGTGATCAGTCCACCGACAACTCCTGCCACAGAAGGCCTCGCAAGGATCACCTCGAAAGCAAAAGCGGCGACGATCACGCCGACAAGACCGGTGATCACCGCCTCAAAACCGCGGAAACCGCGCGACTGGATCGCGAGGATGCCGAAAGCGGCGCCCGCCGTGATGATGCCGGCGACGAACAGGGGCACGCCGGGAAACAGAAGGTGGATGCCGATCGCGGCGCCAATGAACTCGGCGAGGTCGGTGGCCATGGCGATGACCTCGGCCTGGATCCACAGGCCGACGACGGCGGGGAACGGAAATTTCTTGCGGCAGACCTCCGCGAGGTTCATACCCGTTGCGATGCCCAGCTTGGCGCTCATGGATTGCACGAGCATCGCCATCAGGTTCGCGGCCAGGACGACCCACAGGAGCATGTAGCCGTACTGCGCGCCGCCGGCGATGTTGGTGGCGAAGTTGCCCGGGTCGACATAAGCGACGGCGGCCACGAAAGCTGGACCGAGGAATGGAACCAGCGCGCGAAGGCCCCGCGTCTGGCCGGTGAGCGCCTTTTCCGCCGCGCGAAGGACACGCTCCTCGCCGGGGAGCGCGACGGCTACGGGGTCAGGCGCCACAATCGGAGGCTTGGTGCTCCGGGCCGGGTCGACCGGCTTTGGTGCCGGGGCCTCAACGGCCACTTTGCCGTCCTCCCTCGACGAAGATGGCGCGGGCGAGGCCAAGTGGGACGCTCAGCCGCCGGCCTTTGATCCGGACCACGATCGGGCTCTCGTACTCGCCCACCGACACGACCTCGAGGTGCGTTCCGGGCATCAGCCCCCGGCGCTCGAGCTCGCGGAGGCGGGCGGCGTCCTCATCGGACACTCCCTGCACGACCAACTTCTCGCCCGCGCGGCACTCGCTAAGCGGGCGCTCGCTCAAGGACCGCACCTTGCCGCTGGCGCTGGGGATGGCGTGACCGTGGGGGTCCAGCTCGGGACGCCCAAGGAGGTCGAAGATGCGCTGTTCCATGCGCTCCGAGATCACGTGCTCGAGACGCTCGGCCTCGTCGTGCACCTCGTCCCAGCTGTAGCCGAGGACCTGGACCAGGAACATCTCCAGGAGGCGATGGTGCCGCACCAGCTCCAGCGCGACCTTGCGGCCCTCGCGTGTCAGCTGCTGGCCCTTGTAGCGGTCGTGCTCGACCAGGCCCTGCGCGGTCAGGCGGGAGACCATCTCGCTGACCGACGGCGACGAGATGCCCAGACGCTGAGCCAGGTCGCGGGTTGGAACCGGTCGCTGATCGCCGTGCAGGTGATAAAGGGCCTTGAGGTAGTCCTGCTGCGCGCGGGTGAATGCTGGGCGACGGACGAGCTCGACCACGCCTAGGACGTCCTAATTGGAACGTCGGGTATGCCTATCACGCAAGGTAGGATAGCCTAAACAATATGAGAGGGAACCCCCGGTGGTTCCCCTCATCGGCGGGCGCTGCGCGCGCGCCTGCTCTCCCTCCGGTATAAGGATGGGCTTTGTTTTAGACCAGTTGCTCCTCGCTGCGGCTGGGTGTCGTAAGGAACAAAGTCATGGCCGGGGGGACCGCGGCCAAGCCTGCCGCGCTAGCTCATTGAAGTGACAGCCTGCTCCTTAGGTCTGTCCCGGGCGCGGCCAGGTCGTGTAGACCGTCATGATCGGCGACGCCACTTCCAGCTGGTGGCTGATGTCGTAGATGAAGGTCTTGCCATCGGGCTGGGTCGCCGGCCCCGGACCGCAGTTCACGCCACACGACGCTTCCTCTATGTAGAAGATCTGGCTCGCCGTCAGGAATTCCGGAGAGGACCGGATATTCGGCAGCTGGGTCCCTGCGCGGCCGCCCTGCCCGTACAACCACACGTGCGGCGCGCCGGTTGCGTCTCGCACGGTAAACGCGAGGTAGTCATCGCCCGCGTCGGCGCGCGGTTTGATCCACGGGAGCGACTGTCCGATCGGCTGGGTCAGCCCTCCGACCGGGTCCCAGCTGTAGATGGTGCCGGCCTGTAGGTGCCTGAAGTAGAGCTTGCTGCCGGTGCTGCCCCAGGTGGCCATGGTCGCCGAGGCCAGTGAGTAAGCCAGCGCTCCGTTGGTCGCTCTCCTCACCTGAAGGTGCGCCCCCGTTGTCGTGAACGTTTGCTCCAATGCGAAATAAGCACCGTCGGGCGAGAACTGCAGGAAAGTGTCGTCCTCGCTCAGATTGATGCCCCGCCCGGGCACCGCGCCGAGGGAGGCCACGACGCGGTCCCCTCCCCCACTCAGCAGGTGAAGGTCGACGCTCGTCGTGTTTGACACCAGGTACGCGAGGAGGTCTCGATGAGGGCTCCAGGCGTGGACCCCGTCGAGGTAACCACCGCCCTGCCAGGTCACCACCACCGAGGCGGTCCCGGAAAACAGGTCAAGCGTGGCGATCACGCTCGCGCCCGCCGTCCCCGGCCGGTGCTCGCTCGCCGCCCAGGAGATCTCGCTATCGGTAACCAGGACTGGCGACCAGCCTCCGCTCAGCTTGCAGATCGTCTTCGGGTGCAAAGGGTCGGTCACGTCGGCGAGGATCTTGCTGGCCGGCGCGGCCTTCATCACGAGTATCGCCTCGCGGGCGCTCGGCTGGCCCGTGCAGGTGGCCTTCATCACCGCCCACGAGGGGACTGGCACAGGGCTGGGCGGCGGCAGCGGCGAGGGACTTGGGGTCGGCAAATCGCTGGGCGAGGCGCTGGGACTGGGGGTCGCGACATCAGACGGGCTCGGGCTCGCGATGGCCGTGCCGGACGCGCCGCACGAGCCGCAGCCGGCAACCGCCAGAAGGACAATCAGAGCTCCTACCCCGAGCTTCACTCGCGATTGAAAAGGCGGGTTACCAGCAGACGTTACGAATTCCGGGAACCCGAGCGGCACGTGCCCACAATAAGCGCTAGTCCCCTACAAAGGCTGTGTGTAGCGCACCATGCCGCCGTCCACGTAGTAGGTCGAGCCCGTCACATAGGACGAGGCGTCCGAGGCAAGGAACAACGCCACCTCGGCGACCTCTTCGGGCCGGCCGACACGCTGGAGCGGGATGATCCTCTGCAGCGTCGCGACCTTTTCGGGGTCGTTCAGGGTTTTGGCGTTGATGGGCGTGGCGATGGCCCCTGGCGCCACGTTGTTGACCCGGATACGGTGCGGCGCGAGCTCAAGGGCGGCATTGCGCATCATCATGCGAAGCCCACCTTTGGAGGCGCAGTAAGGCGTGAAGTCGGGAAACGGAACGTCCTCGTGGACCGAGGAAATGTTGACGATCGAGCCAGCTCGGCCGGAGTCGCGCATCGCTCGCGCGCAGGCCTGCGTGCACAGGAACGCTCCCTTCAGGTTGACGTCGAGCATGAGGTCCCAGGTCGCCTCGTCGATGTCGAAGAACGGCATCGACTTCTCGACGCCTGCGTTGTTGACGAGCACGTCAAGGGAGCCGAGCTCTTTTACTGTCGCGTCCACCATCGACTGCACTTCGCCCATCTTCGAGATGTCGGCCTTGAAAGCGATCGCCTTCGGCAACCTCTGGGCGAGTGCCTTGGCGTCGTCCTCGTAGCCGAGATAGTTGACGCATATGCTCGCGCCCGCAGACGCGAATCGTTCGGCAATCGCGTAGCCGATTCCGCTGCCGGCCCCGGTGACAATCGCAACCTTGCCGTTGAGGTCCACCTCACTCCCCCCTGTGTCGTCGGATGATCAGGTCGGCGACGAGGCCAGTCCAGCCCGTCTGATGAGAAGCGCCGATCCCGGCCCCGTTGTCGCCGTTGAAGTACTCGTGGAACTGGAGCAGATCGTGCCATGCGTGGTCTTCCTGGAACCTGGCCTCCCCGCCAAACACAGGGCGGCGGCCGTCGTGGTCAAGGAAGATGCCCACCAGACGGGCGGCAAGGTCGTCGGCGACCTGTGACAGGTCGAGCATCTGCCCTGATCCGGATGGATGCTCCACCTTGAAGTCCGAACCGAGGTAGCGGTGGTACACGCGCAGCACTTCCACCAGCAGGTAGTTCACCGGCATCCAGACTGGGCCACGCCAGTTCGAGTTGCCCCCAAACACCGCGGTGCTCGACTCGGCCGGCTCATAGGTCATCGAGGCCGTCACGCCACCCAGGTCCACGTTTAATGGGTGCTCGAGGTGGTAGCGCGACAGCGCCCTGACGCCGTGATCCGACAGAAACTCCGCCGGGTCGAGCACGCGCGACAGAATCCGACGAAGCCGGTCGGGCGAGACTATCGAAAGCATCCGCCAGCCGGCGTGGCCAGGGTGGTGTATGTGCTGAATCACCGCGTTCATGTCGGGACGGTGTTCGACGAACCACTTGGTCCTGGTCGCGAACTCTGGCAGCCGCGCCATGGTGTCGGGCCCGATTGTCGAGACGGCGAACAGGGGAACCAAACCGACGAGGGAGTGCGCACGGAAAGGCTCCATGCGGCCATCCGCGAAATGGAAGACGTCGTAGTAGAACCCATCCTCTTCGTTCCATAGGCCTTGCGCGTTCATCGCCGAGGCGATGAGGGCAAAGTGCTCGAAGAACTTGGTGGCCATGTCCTCATAGGTCTTGTCGTTGTCGGCCAGGGCCAGCGCAACCTCGAGGAGGTTCTGGCAGTACATCGCCATCCAGGCGGTCCCGTCGGATTGCTCGATGTGACCCTCGGCTGGGAGGTGCGAGCGATCGAATGGGCCGATGTTGTCGAGGCCGAGGAATCCTCCTTCGAAGATGTTGTTGCCCTCGCTGTCCTTGCGGTTGACCCACCAGGTGAAATTGAGCAGCAGCTTGTGGAAGATCCGTTCCAGAAACGCATAGTCCTTGCTGCCGTCGATCTCAAAGACTCGCAGCGCCGCCCACGCGTGCACGGGAGGGTTCACGTCACTGAAAGACCATTCGTAGGCGGGGAGCTGGCCGTTGGGGTGCATGAACCACTCGCGGCATAGGAGGACGAGCTGCGCCTTCGCAAACTCGGGGTCGACGCGCGCCAGCGCCACGCAATGGAACGCCAGGTCCCACGCGGCGTACCACGGGTACTCCCACTTGTCAGGCATGGAGATGACGTCACGGTTGTTCACGTGCTGCCAGTCCGAGTTCCGACCAGTCAGCCGCGAATCCGGAGGTTTCGGACCGGCCGGGTCGCCGACGAGCCACCGATGAACGTCGTAGTGGTAGAACTGCTTCGACCACAACATCCCGCCGAGCGCCTCGCGCAGCACCATCGCCTCGTCCGGTGACGCTCCGGGCGGCGTGAGGGCAGCGTAGAACTCGTTGGCCTCCTTCTCGCGCACGGCCATGATCTGATCGAAATCCTGCCCGGACTTGCCGTCTGGGCTCAGCCTCATCCGGATTGAGACCGTCTGGCCGGGTTCGACCGAAAGGTGATGGCGAAACGCGGCCTTGGTGCCCTGAAGCGCGGGATTCACCGTCGGCAGGCCCCGCGTGACGTGGTCGTTGATGCCGTCCTTCGGAAACGAGCTTCGGCCGGCAATACCCCAGAAGCGTTGCGCGTTGGTTTCGTTGTCGCAGAAGAGCAGCTCTGGCGCGCGATCGGAGTGCAGGGTCCTGCTCCCGAGGCCCTCATGTTCTGCGACCAGCCCTCCGCTATCCGCGCGGATGGTCGGCATGCGATCGTCGAGGCCCCACGCCCACGTGTTGCGAAACCACAACGTGGGCAGCAGGTCGAGCTGCGCGGCTTCCGAGCCAGCGTTGTGGACGGAGACCTTGATCAGGATGTCCTCGGGGTCGGCCTTGGCGTAATCAACCGTGATCTCCCAGTAGCGTGCCCGCTCGAAAACGCCTGTGTCCAGGAGCTCGTACTCGGGCTCGGTGCGGGAGCGGCGGGCGTTCTCGGCCACGAGCTGTTCGTAGGGAAACTCGGCCTGCGGATACATGTAGCGCCAGCGCATCCACGAGTGCGTGGGGGTCGAATCGAGGTAGAACCAGTACTCTTTCGCGTCCTCACCGTGGTTTCCCTGCCTTCCGGTAAGGCCGAAGATGCGCTCTTTGAGGATGGGGTCGCGGCCGTTCCACATTGCGAGGGCGAAGCAGAGGGTCTGGCGGTCGTCGCAGATCCCCGCCAGCCCGTCCTCGTTCCAGCGGTAGGCACGGGAGCGGGCGTGGTCGTGGGGGAAGAAGTCCCAGGCCTCGCCGTCGGGGCTGTAGTCCTCGCGCACGGTGCCCCAGGCTCGCTCGCTCAGATAGGGGCCCCAGTGCTTCCATGGCGCCCGGCCGGCAGTTTCGTCAAGGCGGACTTGCTCGGCGGGCATGGACCCTAGGTTATGCCCGCGTTCGTATTCGCCGTGCACCCGCTCACACTTATACCCCGTGAGATTTGGGCGGCAGCTGTGCGGGAACCTCGACTCTGCCTCTGAGCGCGAATGGCTGGTGCCCGACGGGCTCGGCGGGTATGCCATGGGCACCGTCAGCGGGCTCCGCACGCGCCGTTACCACGGGCTCCTCATCGTCGCGACCCGTCCGCCCAGCGGCCGGATGCTCGGCCTTGCCGCCATCGACCCGATCGTGATCATCGGCGACCGCCGCATCTCGCTGGCCGTCCACGAATGGTCTTCTGGAGCCATCGACCCCAACGGCCACGTCCACCTCGAAAGCTTCGAGCTCCAGGATGGACTGCCGCGCTGGCTGTGGACCATCGGCGACGTCGCCATCGAACGCGAGATCGCCATGGACCATGGGCGCGCATCCGTGGCCGTCGTCCACCGCGTCCTGAGTGCCCCCGGCCCGGTTTCCCTGGAGCTGCACCCGCTTTGTACCTGGCGCGACGCACACGGCGAGCGTTTCGCCAACGGCGCCCCGGGTGTCGCCGTCGCCGCTGACGGCTTCCTCTTCGAGGACGCCTACCGGGTGGCGGGAGCGGGCTACGTGCCCGGAGGCGAGTGGTACCGCGGCGTCCACTACCGCGTGGAGGCCGAGCGCGGCCTGGGCAGCACGGAAGATCTCTGGCACGCCGGCCATTTCGCCGTCCAGCTCGAGCCCGGCGAGGCGCACGAGCTCGTCGCCTGGGCCGGAGCGCACGGTGTGCCGCCGCGGCGCCCCGCAGCGATCTTTGCCAAGGCCAAGCACCGCTCGGGCGCCGTCATCGCCACCGCGCATGCCGTTGGCGAGGTCGATCGCATGCTGGCGGTGGCAGCCGATCAATTCATAGTGGAAGGACCGACGGTCGTGGCGGGCTACCCGTGGTTCGGCGATTGGTCGCGGGACACGATGACC
>JBGQGI010000024.1:0-10844 GCA_041497375.1 Candidatus Dormibacteraceae bacterium
AAGTACCAGTCGATCAGGGCCGATCGGCAGGCGCACGGGCCGATTTCCCGGCCTACCTTGGTCTCATGAAGCACATCCTGCTCGCGATCGATCGCAGCGCCCCATCGTGGGAGGCCACCCGCCTGCTTGTTCACATGGCGCCGCGACTCGACGCCCCGGTCACCGTGCTGAGCGTCGTGCCGGAGAGAGCAAGGCGTGAGGCGGACGACAAGCGGAGGCGCGAGTACGAGGCCGTGCGCGACCTGGTCGACGATGTCGTGAAGCAACTGGTCAAGGCCGGCGTTCGGGCGAAGGGTGAGGTTCGCAGCTCCAAGCCCAAAGAAGTGGCCAAGGAGATCCTGGATGCCGCCTCACGCGTGCATGCCGACCTGGTAGTGATGGGCGGTAGGGCGCGCGGCGAGCTGACCGGCCTGCTGCTGGGCAGCGTGAGCCACCAGGTTGCGATGGGCGCCGGCGGTCCCGTCGTCATAGTGCCGGCTGCCGCCGGTTCGAAGGTGACACCCCATCGAATCGTCCTGGTCATCGATGGCGAGGGCGATATGGAACGACCGCTGACGGCGACAGTGGAGCTCGCGCACGCGCTCAAAGCGTCAGTCGAAGTCGTATGCGTGAGCCGCACTCTGGGCGACGACATGGAGTCCACCCAGACCCCGCCGGCCGCCAATCCCGATGAGGAAGCGCTCGTCAAGGCCGCAGCTGCTCTCAAGAAAGCACGCGTTCAGGTGCAGTCGCGGATGATCGAAAACCGTCACGGCTTCGCGCCGCAGATCGCGAGCGAGGTGATGGCGACTGGTGCGGATATGGTCGTGATCGGAGCACGAGCGATCGGTTGGGTGGGTGGTGACATCGCTGCGGGCGCGGGCGAGGCGGTGCTGCATCGCATACGCCGGCCCGTTGTCATCGCTCCCGCTCGCCGGCGATCCTAGTCTCGCTCACAAAAGATGAGGAGGGAGACCTCGATCGTCCCGCCTCCTCCACGTAACACGCCATGTCAGGTGGTTGCCATGTGCTGAGGCTTCTCCCCGAGAAGCGCGATCATGCTCACGCCCACGACGGCCACGCCCGCGAGCCAGCTGACCCATGAGGTGGCTGCTACGGCGGTGAATCCGAACAGCCAGGGAGCGACAAAGAGGATCACGCCGAGCATCGCTACGAACCATTCCACCATCCTCGATGGCGTCGCCATGAACGCGGCCAGCAGGCCACTCAGGCCAACCAGCCCGCCCATAACGTAGGCGGTGTAAGCGGCGTTGCCGTTTGAGGTCTCACTGAACACAAACGGTGTCGCGAACACCACTATGCCAATCGCGATGACAGCCCAGTCCTGCCAGCGCTTGAATGCGGTCGACATACTAATCACCTCCTCGGGCGGCACCACTGAATTGAACAGTCCGCGTCGGGTCAGCCCGGTGGGGTACGCGGACCTTCTGAAAATCGGGGCGGCTCATCGGTCGGCGCATCTGCATCTCGCTCTAATCGGTCGAGAAGTCGATGACGAGACGGTTTGGAGCGCTGAGCAGCGACACGGTCGGACACTGCAACCGGTCGAGCCCGATAGCGATGTCCGCCTGGCCCTCGAACACTGTCATCGCGACGACCTGCTTCAGCTCGCTGTAGCCAGGCTTCAAGTTGGTCCCGTGCAAGAAGGTGGCCGGGAAGTCCATGTTGTAGATGAAGAGGTGTATGCCGGCGTTGCCCGCGACCTTGATCGGCAAGCCGCTGTACGGGCCGACGAAGGTCGAGGGGTCCTGCGGAACCAGCTTGTATGAAGGCTGACCCCCGCTGAACTCGATCACCAGGCGGTCGTATCCAGGGTGCGAACCAACCCTAACGTCGACGATCGTGGCCCTGGCTGATGTCCCCCCCGTCAGAGGAAAAGTGCACGTTGGCGATGGGCTTGGTTTCGGGGATGGTTTCGGGGATGGTGTCGGCAAGGGCGATGGCGACTGCGACGGCGTCGGTGACGGTGAGGCGGACGGGGCCGGGCTCGCCGACGTGGTCGGAGTCGCCGTCGCGTTGCTTCCGCTTGGACCCGCTGCGCCACATGCGACAAGCAAGATCGAAAGCGCTATCCAGGCGATGACTCGCATGCGAGAAGGGTCCCACCAGCATTCGCCGAGTCATAGTGCCTGCAGGCACGCGGTCGATGGGACGTTGGACCCGAGTGGGTCAGACGGCGGCGGCAGCGCGTTGGATCTGATTGCGCAGTTCGTGCTGAAGGTGCGCTGAGTCCAGAGATGCGGACAGGCGGCCCGCGATCGCACGCTTGAGTTCAGTGGGCAGCAACCTCTCGAGTTCAGCTCGGGCCGCGGGAGGCCCTGCCACGTAGATGCCGTGATACGACCCGACGCGCATCTCATGTTCGATCGTGCTGACGAATTGAGTCAGGTTTGCCCTGGCCCGGTTGTCCGCCTTTCGTTGGTTGCTCAACGCGGAGCTGCCACCCGCTTTGTGACGCTTGACGTCCTTGCCGACCAGGTGTTCGAGGGGGAACACCTCGCCGAGGACTGAGCCGAACACCCTCGCCTCCTCCTTGTCGACGACTGCAATGAGCGCAGGTGGGAATTGCTCGAGCAGGCGCTCGATTGGCGCCAGGAGCAGCGGCCCGACCTCGAGCCTGGTTTCGGTCTCGGCGGGTAGCCGGATGAGCTCGAGCAACCCGGCCTCTTCATCGGCAAATGCCGCCAGCGCAGGAGAGCCGGCCGGCCGCACCACATCGATCCGAGCGCGAACACGTGGGATCTCGCGGTCGATCACTTCGCGTTCCTTGTCGCTGAGGCGCTCCCGGTACCTGCTCAACACGTGGCCGATGACCAGGTCGAAACGGCGTGCGTCAAACCCCTCGGCCCGCACCGGCAAATAGACGCTGAGGGCATGGCTGTACCTCTTCTCCAGGCTGGGAGCGAAGGCCAGAAGGGCCGGCATCATGCTGTGCGTTGACATCACATCGACCTTGGCACTTTTCCGTGGCTGCGCAAAGGCACGAATGGCCCGGCACTTACTGGGCCGAACGGCTCTGTTGGAGTGCGACGGCGTCAGCGAAGCTCACATGGGTATCAATCACCGTGAGCAGCGAGGTACGTACATGAAAAACCTGTTCGAGCCCGAGGGCGTCACGGAAAAAGAGCTGCAGACTTACATTGCCGGCCTACAAGAGAACGCCAAGAAGGACGTCCGAACCTTGCTCGACTCAGGGGCCGGCGAGGCCGAGATCGCCGAGTACATCGTGAGCCTCGAGCCGGAGCCGGATGATGAGATCGGACCGCCGGAGGGGCAACCGCCACCCCGGATACAACCGCCACCCCGGATAGAGAAGAAGTCCCGTCCGCCAGGCGTCCAGGGCGCCAACACCGGCTACTGGCAGGCCCGCGGCGTGACGAGGGCAGGAGCCAAACGCTCGAAGCGCCCGTAGTCAGGATCGCCTACAGGTCGTTAAGCCCGCTGAAAGAGGGCCTGGCGCCCGATGCGCCGGCCCCGTGCGTCGGCTACAAGTGATCCAGGGGGTGCTGCGCTCCAAATTACTGAGGAGGTCGTGCCATGCAACTGGACAAAGAGCTTCAAGCAGACGTTATTCGTGAGCTGGCTTGGGAGCCGAAAGTCGATGCGGCCAACATTGGCGTTTCGGTCGACAAGGGTGCCGTGACGCTGACAGGACATGTGAAGACTTACGCGGAGCTGGTCGCCGCGGAACGAGCTGCGTTGAGGATCTACGGAGTGCTGGCAGTCGCCAACGAGCTGGTCGTCAAGCTGCCTGGTGACCGGACGCGCGACGACAGTGATATCGCGCTGGCGATATCAAATCAAATGAAGTGGAGCGCGGCCATCCCCAACGACTCGATCAAAGCCACGGTCACGCACGGATGGGTCACGCTCGAAGGCCGTGTCGACTGGGCTTATCAGTCCGAGGCTGCAGACAAGATCGTCAGGGGCCTGATTGGCGTCAAGGGCGTCACGAACCGCGTGATCGTGAAGCCCGCCGTCCACTACAAGGACGTCAAGTTGAAGATCACCGAGGCCCTGCACCGACAGGCGCAGATCGACGCGCGCCGGATCTGGCTGACGACCGACGACGGCCACGTGACCATGCACGGGCAGGTCAGCTCCTGGAGCGAGGCCGCGGCCGCCAAGAAGGCAGCTGAATCGGCACCCGGCGTTACCAAGGTCGACAGCGTGCTGACCATCACGCCATAGGTCAGCTGATCGGCTCGACGATTCCAGGCGTGTTCGGTGGCATCACCGAGCGCCTGGGTCGCTGGCCCGCCGCCGGCCAGCGCAAATGCGCCAACATCGAGGGCGCGGCTAGAGTTGAGGCTGACGCACGTCCCGCGATCCCGGTAGGGCCGAGCGCCCTTCATGGAAGAGGGCGAAAAGCCCTGTCCGGCGGGTGCGTCAAGGTGGATGTTCATCACATCACGTAGGCATTTGGTCAGGAGTCGACATGGCTGTCAATCACGCTGGTATTGGTCGAATCGTTGTCGGAGTCGACGGCTCAAAGCACTCCGAGTCTGCGATCAGATGGGCGGCGCGCATGGCCAGAGGGATGGGCTCCGAAGTTGTGGCTGTATTTGCAGTCGCCCCTCCTGTGTACTTCGACGGTGGTTTCCTCGCTCCGGTCGTGCCGCCCCAGTTCGACTTGGAGTGGCGAGCCGGCATGAAAACCCAATTCGAGGAAGAATGGTGCAAGAGCTTGCGAGACACCGGAGTCCGGTACCGCGCGATCATGGAGGACGGCCGACCGGCGTCCGTGATCGCGCAGGTCGCGGACAGCGTCAACGCCGACGTGATCGTGATCGGTCGCAGAGGTAGAGGTGGGGTCGCCGAGCTCGTCCTGGGCAGCGTGAGTCATGAGCTGGTGCTGCACTCCAAGCGACCGATCCTTGTGATCTCGACCGATCCTCCAACCCAAGCAAGGAGCCAGGCGGAGACCAGCTCTCTCAAAGAGGCATAGCTAGACTCGCATCGTGACCCCCACGATCCGGCTCGGGCGCCTGTTCGGGATCGAGATCGGTTTCAACTGGAGTCTGGTCTTCATATTCGTCCTCATCGCATGGACGCTCGCGACTGGTGTGCTGCCACAGGATGTCCCCGGTCAGGGAACGGGTGCGTACTGGATGGCCGGGGCGGCCGGCGCGATCGTCTTCTACGCCTGCTTGCTTGCCCATGAGCTGTCGCACGCTCTCGTGGCGCGACGGAACGGAATGAAGGTCGCCGGCATCACGCTGTGGCTCTTCGGCGGCGTATCTCAGCTGGAAGGCGAGCCGAAGAGTGCCGGCGCCGAGGCTCTGATCGCCGGCGTTGGGCCGTTGACCAGCTTCGCGGTCGCCCTGACCGCTTTGGGATTGGCGCTCGCAACTTCGGCCAACCCGCTCGTCTCCGACCTTCTCAGCTGGCTGGCGTTCGTGAACCTGGCCCTGGGCCTGTTCAACCTGGTCCCGGCCTTCCCGCTCGATGGGGGCCGCCTCCTGAGCTCCATCTTCTGGTGGCGATCCGGCAGCCGTCAGCGGGGTGTCCACAGCGCGGTGCGAGTCGGCCGCTTCTTCGCCTTTCTGATGATCGCAATCGGCCTGCTGGAGCTGTTCACCGGTGCTGTCGTCGACGGCATATGGATCGCGTTCATCGGTTGGTTCCTTCTATCCGCGGGTAGTTCCGAAGAGGCCGGAACCACCATCAAGGCACTTTTGAAATCGGTCCCTGTGTCGGCCGCCATGACCTCGCCGGTGGTGACCGTTCCTGACTGGCTCACCATCGAACAGTTCCTGGAATCTGTCGCGCCGCAGCACAGGTTCACCACCTACCCGGTCCACGATCCGTCCGGCAAGCTGACCGGTGTGGTGCGCCTTTCGGATCTGATCAGAGTCCAGCGTGATGATCGAGACCGGAAGCGACTGAGCGATAGCGCCGTGCCGATCTCGCAGGTCCCCGTCACGCGACCGGGTGAGGAGCTCGCGGCCTTGATAGAACGCCTGGGAACGACACTCGCTCAGCGGGTGCTCGTTTTCGACCAGGACCAGCTCGTGGGAATCGTTTCACCCGCCGACGTGGCCCGCCTCCTGGCCGTACGACAGTCCCTGCGCGGGGGTGCAGCCCAAGGCTGACCCCTTCGGAGTCAGCGCGCTCGGCGGATCAGCTCACCAGCTCTCGCCGATCGGCAGGTTGAGGGGCCAGGGTGTCAGCGCGAGCAGGTCGCGGGCCGACAGAAATCCGATCACCCGACCCCCATCGGTCACCGGAACGTGCCTCACGTGATGCTTGATCATGATGGTCGCCGCCTCGGCAGCCCGCTTACCGGCCTCGATGGTCCGGGGATCGTGAGTCATGTACTCGGAGACGTGCGTGGACGCGGGTTCGCGGCCATCTGCGATCGCACGCATGAAGTCGCGCTCGGTGATGACGCCGACGATTGCCTGACCGTCAAGCACAGCGAGGACGCTGGTCCGGTGGGTACGCATCTGAGCTGCAGCGTCCACCAGGGTCTGCCGCGGGTCGGCGCACACGGTGGACTTTCCCATCAGCTCACGAACGGTCGTGCTGCTGGCCGGGTGGGCGACACGACGCACAATTCTCATCCGGTCTCAGCCTTGCGAGTCGACGTCGGGTGGTGGCTCGTCCGGCCACGAACGACCGCCCAAACCAGGACCCACCAGCGTGGGCACACCCGCGGCCTTCAACTCGTACTCGACGTTCGGGGGCTCCGCCAGCATCTTGCGCGCGGGGCAGGAAAGCATCGCCAGCAGCAATTTCTGCCTGGTGCTCTCGCTGATTTCATCGGGCAGCGTGATTGACAGCCGTATGGACGCGACTCGGCGACCCTCGACGTCCCAGACAAAGTCGGCTTCGACCTCCGTGAGATCGAAACTGACGCCCTCGTCCATGAGGCTCTTGACGACCTCATCGGCGGCGCAGGCTGTGAGGCCCGCGACCACCAGCTCGGTGGGGGTCGGGCCCTCATCGTCGCCGCCCAGGGTGACCGGCTCATCGGACACAAGGCGATAGCCGCGCACGTGGATGTCGAAACTCCGACCGTGCCGGTGCTTGACGGTAATCCTGGCCATCGAAGTCCAGCCTGAACGCACCAGGGCCACCCCGAAAGGGCCCTTCGTCCCTTGGCGGCGGGGCACTTGGGCCCTGTGGTCAGGGCAGTGGTACTGCGAGCCTGATATCTGAGACGAGAATGGAGCTAGACCTGGTCACCATCGGCGACCCCACCGTCGACACGTTCCTCAAGATTCACGATGCTCATCTCGCTCTCCAGGTGCAACCAGATCAGACACAAATGTGCATCGACTATGCGGACAAGATCCCGGTGGATGAGTTCCACCGCATGGCCGGCGGCAATTGCGTCAACGCTGCGGTCGCCGCCGCACGCCTTGGCCTGCACGTTGCGGTCTACGGAGTCACCGGCGACGACCCCGAGGGCCACTCGATCCGTGGCGAACTTCAGAGCGAGAGCATCGATACCTCGCTGATGGCACTGGACCACCGGCATTCGACCAATGCGAGCACGGCGCTGGTGTTCCGCGGAGAGCGCACGCTCTTCGTCTGGCACCAACCGCGGAGTTACCACCTACCGGACCTTCCGCCTGCGGCCTGGATTTACGCCACCTCCGTCGGGCCACGTGGCGCCGCGGTGAACCGATTGCACGAAGCTCTTCGCTGCCACATCGACAGCCACCCCACCCGGCTCGCATTCAGCCCCGGCACCCACCAGCTCCGGATGGGTGCTCGCGCCCTTGCGCCGCTTCTGCGCATGAGCGAGCTCCTGCTCCTCAACCGGCACGAGGCGTCCGAGCTCACTGGCGTGGACGGCCACCCCAAAACGCAGTTGGAGGCGCTGCGGCGGCTTGGACCGACGACGGTCGTGATGACCGATGGCACCCGCGGCTCATACGCTTTCGATGGCGAACGCTTCCTGAGAACCGGGATTCTGTCAGTGCCGGTGGTCGACCGGACAGGCGCGGGCGACGGTTACGGCGCGACCTTGATGGCGGCTCTGCAACTCGGCCGCCCGCTCCCAGTCGCGATGGCCTGGGGTACGGCACAAGCCGCATACGTGGTCGGCGTCTATGGAGCCACGCCTGGCCTTCTGCGCCGGCGACGCCTGCAGGCCACGGTGAGCAAGCATCCGGAGCTTGTCGCGGAGGAGTTTTGAGGACTATGAGCCCCACCGTGGCGGCCGTCGATGTGACGAAACTCCTCAGCCCGAGTTCCAAGGAGCCGTCGATCGTCGACGTACCCGCGATGCAGTTTCTGATGGTCGATGGAGTAGGAAACCCCAACACTTCGGTGACGTTCCAGGAAGCGATTCAGGCTCTCTACAGCCTCGCCTATGGCGCCAAGTTCATGCTCAAGAAGTCCGGGGTTGAGTTCAGTGTCTCGCCGCTCGAGGCTCTTTGGGGAACCGCTCGAGGGTTCAACCCGAAACAGAAAGCCGCCTGGCGATGGACGGCCATGATCATGCTGCCTGACGTGGTCAAGTCGTCCGTCTTGGACGAGGTCCGGTCGGAGGCCTTGCGCAAGAAGCCGATGCCGATGCTTGCCAAGGTGCGGCTCGAAACGTTTCACGAGGGCTTGTCGGCGGAGATCATGCACATCGGCCCGTACAGCGCCGAGGCTCCCACGATCGCGGTGCTGCACGACTTCATCAAGAAGCAGGGCCATCGATTGGCCGGCAGGCACCACGAGATCTATCTCGGCGACCCGCGCCGCTCGGCGCCGGAGCGGCTCCGGACAGTGATACGTCAGCCGATGCGCGCGCGCTGAGAAAGGCTCAGGTAAGTACGGTGAGAGCACCTCTGAAGCAAGGATTCGTGCTGGCGTTCGCTGCGATCCAACTCGTTGCCTGCGGCGCCGGCCCAGTGGCACTGCCGTCTCCGTCGACTTCCCCGACGCCCTCGGCGTCGCCGGAGCCAGGCTCTTCGCCAAGCCCGTCTGCAACTCCAACGCCTTCACCTAAGGTGAAGGCGGGCGCGGTGGCCTACATCACGGTCACGGTCGCGACCGGCTGGCACCTCACGACATCGCCACGCCCGGTCGATGCCCCAGCGCTGGAGAACCCGGTGAGGATCGAGGCGTGGATCGCAGCCATGAACCTGGCCGCACAAGAAGGCCTGATCGGCCGGGTTGACACCCAGCTCCTTCTTGGTGACGCGGTCAAGGTGCTGGCCGTGCAAGGCCAATGGGCCAAAGTCGTCGTTCCGACTCAGAAAACGCCGCTCGACCCGCGGGGCTACCCAGTCTGGATGCCGCTGCGCCAGTTGACAGCCATTCCCCCGCCAGATTCCACCCGGTTGGTGATCGTGATCAAGCCGACGGCGGTGCTGCGGACACTGCCCGGCGCCAAGACCCTTCGAGTCAGCTTCGGCACAGTGCTGCCGGTATCAGGCGAGGCTGCCAAGACATACGACGTAGCGACACCCGCCGGCCTGATGGTGGTCGACAAGTCGGTGGTCTCACTTCGGACGCTACCGCAGAACGGCCCTTCGATAGTTGCGAACGCGCGATATTTTCTCGGCCTCAAATACCTCTGGGGTGGGACGTCAGGCTTCGGCTACGACTGTTCCGGTTTGGTCTATTCGATCTTCAAGGCCCACGGGATCCTACTGCCGCGTGACGCAGATCCCCAGTCGCGCGTGGGGCGGGCGGTGGCAAGCGCCAATCTGCTGCCGGGCGATCTGATTTTCTTCTCCCGTGGTGGGTCCGCCTACCACGTGGCCATCTATGCAGGCCAGGGGCTGATCATCGACTCTCCGTCCCCGGGCTACTCGCTTGAACAGGTTCCCCTCTCAAACTTCCCGCTGATCGGCGACTACTCCGGCGCCCGCCGGGTTGTCACGCAACCCTAGATCTGAACGGCATCGCTTCGAGGGCATGTAGCTCGTCGCGCACACCGGCGGCGAAGATTTCGATGTCAGGGCAGGAATCTCGATCGGCGACGGCCGTGATATTGAACTGCCCCGCGTATGACATCGCACCCACGCCGAGCGAGACTTTTCCAATGAGGGGCAGCAGCGGGAACATCTCCAGCAGCTGCGCCCCGGCCAGGTAAAGCGGAAGCTCCGGGCCGGGCAGGTCGGCGGTGGTCACATTCACCCGCTGGCGATCCACGAGCTTCAGGAAGGCCCGGCCGGCGATTCCACGGTGCGGCACTTTGCCCAACGACGGCCGGCTCCTCGCCTTTCGTTTGGCGGTCTCCTCTGCGATGAGCTGAAGCCTCTGAACGGGATCAGGCACCCCAACAGGGAGCGGGACCACCATCTGCGCGATCTGATTCCCGCGAGCCTCCGCGTACTGCCCATGACGCAACGAAACGGGCACATAGACTCGCAACACCGCATCCTTGATCGGTTCCCTACGGCTGCTAAGGAGCGCGCCCAGGCCGCCGGCGATGACTGTCAGCAGCACGTCGTTCACCTTTGCGCCGTGCGCATGCGCGACCTCTTTGACTAGATCGATGCTGCTGCGAATGAGCGCGATGCTGCGGTCCGGGCCAACGACATGGTCAAGGCTGGTGGCGGGGAGTTGCTCTTCGGCAAGGATCTCCCGCATCGCCGGCCACCCGGCCGCGACCTGCCGCACCTTGGTCACCGGGTGCGCGAATGTCGACAGCGCCGATTTCAGCTCGCCGCGCTTCGACCGCTGGTAGTCGGCCAGGAGCTCTGCTTCCGTCGGCGCCGGCGCTGGATTCCAATGCTGCCCTGCTGTGGCGATCACGTACGGAGCCAGGTCAAGGAACGCCCCAAGCGTTGCCACCCCGGCGATGCCGTCGGCGATGCAATGGTGCGTTCTCACGAACATGCCGACCCGTCTGTCCTGCAGTCCGGGGAGAAACCACATCTCCCACAGTG
>JBGQGI010000025.1:0-10736 GCA_041497375.1 Candidatus Dormibacteraceae bacterium
CCGCCGCAGCCACCGGCACCGCCTGTCGCCAAGCCCGCCCCCGTACCCCCAGCCCACCCTCCGGCCCCGGCCGCCGCAAGCCCGGCTTCAACTCCCGCCGTCCAGGGGTCGACATCCTCGTCCTCATGGCGGGTGGTCGATCAGAAGCACGTGGACGTCAACATCAACCGCGTCGTCCCGACGCCGGAGGACCGTTCTTACGCCGAGTGGTTCGCGTGGGCGAAGCGAGGCGGCGCGCCGGTAAACGCATGCCATGCCGCGGCCCAGGCCGCCTTCGCCGCTCTGTCGAGTGGCAAGGACGTCGCTGCTGCTGCCCAGATCGCCGCGGCCGCGATGGCGACTCCGCCGCAGTCGGTCGACGCGGGTCGCCAGACCTACTGCGCCTGGTTTGCTCTCGCCAATATCGACCTGAACCTGGACCAGGCGCGTGCACACCTTTTCGCCACGGCGGCACTACACGCGCTCGACCGGGGAGCCGACGCCAAAGGCGCCCACTCGGCCGGGTTGGAGGCGGCCGGGATCAAGTAGCTGACGACCAGGGTCGGGGTCGTCGCGGACACCCACTGCCCCGAGTTCCTCGATCGTCTTCCGGATCGAATCTTCGAGGCGCTTCGCGGGGTCGATCTCATCCTTCACGCAGGTGATGTCAGCGGACCCGAGACGATCGCGGCTCTTGAACGCGTCGCGCCAGTCGAAGCGGTGCGTGGCGATCACGATCGCGATCTGACGTCGTTGCCCCTGAGTCGCGAGCTCACGATCGAGGGACGGCGCATCGTGCTCGTCCACGGCAATCGGAGCCGCTGGGTGGAGGAGCCGCAGACGCTGTTGTGGACGCTGAGTCTCGGCTACTTGCACCCGAACCAGTCGCTGCCGCGATTCCTGCACCAGCGTTTTCCTGATGCCGACGCTATCGTCTTCGGCCACACGCATCGCGCCTATGTAGAGACGCATGACGGTGCGCTGCTGTTCAATCCGGGCGCCGTCCATCAGTGGAATCCGCAGACGGCCACGCAGCGCTTGACGCGCGGGCCGGGTTGGTTCGAATGGTGCTGGCTGCAGGTCGCTCGCCACATGCTGAGGTATCCGCAGCCTTCGGTTGGAATTCTCGAGGTGAGCAGCACGGCCATCGTGCCGAAGATCGTCGAGTTATGACGGGACGCTAGAGTCTGGGAATGCCCACCCTCGTATGCCGTCCGTCCGGCCTCGAAGACGCCGAGCTCGCGTCCGACCTGATCACTGCGTCTTACCCGGAGCTGCCGGAGGACCCCGTGCTCAAGCGCTACTTCTGGGCGCATCCAGGCAGCGATTTGCAGACAGCCCGCTTCATCGCCGAGGTCGACGGCGAGCCGGTAGCGCTCCTCGCGCGGACGCATGGACCGTGGGAGCAGGTTGAGGCTCGAAACTCGTACGTGGGGGTTTACCTCGACAAGGCTCGGCTCGGCTCAGACCTGCCGGTGTCTCTTTGGGAATGGCTGACGGCCGATGCGTTTGCGGACGGGGCGCTGGTCCTGGAGGCGCAGGTGGTCGAGGACGAGGACGAGATGATCGAGGCGCTGGCACGCCTCGGATTCGAGCGCGACCGGACGGAAAGGGTTTGGGAGCTCGACCTCGCCAAGCACGGACCGCGACTGATCGCGGAAGCACATGCCGCACGGGCGAAGGCGCAAGCGGAAGGCATCGAGATGCTGACGCTCTCGGAGTGGAAAGATCCGGAGTCGCTCAGAAAGCTCCACGCTCTCGCCGAGCTGACCCGGCGCGATGTCCCGACGAGCTATCCCATCCCGCCGCAGTCCTACGACGACTTCATCGAGCGCATGGGCGCCCCGGACCGCCGACAGGATCGCGTTTGGGTGGCCAGCGACGCCGGCGACCCGGTGGCGCTCTCGTTCCTCCGGTTCCCGCCTGTGCGAGGCCAGGTCTGGACCGGCTACACGGCGACCCACCCCGACTACCGCGGGCGCGGCCTGGCCCGCGGGGTCAAGCTGCAGACCCTTGCTCAGGCCGCGAAGCTGGGCATCCCGTCGGTGCTCACCGACAACGACTCCGAGAACGCGCCGATGCTTCATATCAATGAGACCCTCGGTTACGACGCCCGCCGAGGGTTCATCAGCTTCGTCAAGCGGGTAAAGAGCAACTAGTGCCAAAGACCAAGGACTACTACGAGGTGCTGGGTTTGCCGCGGACCGCCACCCAGAAAGAGATCACGTCCGCCTTCCGGAAGCTGGCGCGCAAGCACCACCCGGATCTGAACGCCGGCGACAAGCAAGCCGAGGCGCGCTTCAAGGAGATATCGCAGGCGCACGACGTGCTGTCCGATGCCAAGAAGCGGAGCCTGTACGACGAGTTCGGCGCCAACTGGGCGGCAGCCGAAGCCGGCGGCGTTCAGCCGGGCGCGAGCCGAGGCCGTGTGCGCCAGCAGCCAGGAGGCGGCGGGGCGCAGTACAGGACGGTGAGTCCGGAGGAGATGGCGGACCTCTTCGGCGATGCCGGCGGTGGATTCGGCGACATCTTCGGGTCGATCTTCGGCGGCAACGCCCGCGGCAGAGCCCGAGTCGAACCGGCCGATGTCGAAGCGCCGATCACGGTCAGCCTCGCCGAGGTCTACCGCGGCACCAGCCGCACCGTTGAGTTGCCCGAAGGGCGGCGCGTCGAGGTCAAGGTGCCCGCGGGCGTTAAGGAGGGCACGGTGCTGCGAGTCCCGGGGCTGCGCGCTCGGGTGCAGATTGCGCCTGACCCGGTGTTCACACGCGAGGGCAAGGACGTCCGAGTCGTCGCGCCGGTGCCACTGCATGTGGCGCTTCGGGGCGGCGAGGTCGCGGCGCCCACGCTCAAGGGCGGCCAGGTGCAGTTCAAGGTTCCACCGGAGACGCAGAACGGAACCAAGATCCGTTTGCGTGGCCTCGGTCTGCCAGACCCGAAAGGGGGTCCGCCCGGCGATCTTTATGCCGAGGTCAAGGTCCAGCTGCCGGTCCCGATGGACGAGAAGACCCGCAAATGGGCGGAGGAGCAGCCGGTGCCGTAAATCGGCGCTCGCTATTCTCTAGAGCGCCTTGCCCCTCTCCCGCCGATTGTTGCTGCCCCTGGTTTTCGTTTCCGGCATGGCGTCACTCGGCGTGGAGTTCGGAGCGTCCAGGTTGCTGGCGCCGTACTTTGGGACGAGCCTCTACGTATGGGGTGTGCTCATCGGCCTCATCCTCATCTATCTCTCAGCGGGCTACGTCATCGGCGGCAGACTTGCGGACCGCCACCCTCGCGACGACCTGCTCTTTCAAATCACCGCGTGGGCCGGCCTCTGGATTGGTTTGATCCCGCTGGTCAGCTATCCGATCCTCCTCGCCTCGCAGCAGGGATTCAGGGACCTCAGCGTCGGATTGGTTGCCGGCACTCTCCTCGCTGTCGTTCTTCTATTCGCCGTGCCGGTGATCCTCCTCGGCTGCGTCAGCCCGTTCGCCATCAGGCTTCTGTTGAAGAACGTGGAGACCGGCGGCAACACGGCCGGCCGTGTGTACGCGCTGTCCACTGCCGGCAGCATCCTCGGGACTTTCCTTCCGGCGTTCTGGTTCATACCAACCTATGGGACGCGTCCGACTCTCGAGGGCTTTGGACTGGCGCTCGTGCTCATCTCGATCGCCGGCCTCTGGCCGCGACGCAAGGTGTTTGCGCTGTTCGCGCTGGCCGTGATCCTCGCGTGGATCTTCTTGCCGTCGGGGATCAAGCCGCCGGAGTTCGGCTCGCTCCTCTATGAGAAGGAGTCTGCCTACAACTACATCCAGGTCGTGCAGGTCTCGACGACGACCGAGCTGATCCTCAACGAAGGCCAGGCGATCCACTCCATCTACGACTCAAGCGACAACCTCACGCACAGCTACTGGGATTACCTGATGCTGGCGTATGCGTTCCGTCCCGCGCAAAGCACACCTCCAATTCCGCGGTCGCTGGCGAACCTCGGCCTTGCCGGCGGTACCACGGCAAGGCAATACCGCCTGGCTTACGGCAGCCAGATCGATATCACCGGAGTCGAGATCGACCCTGAGATCCTCGCCGTCGGCCACCGTTACTTCCACCTCGGGGACGCGAAGGCCCATGAGGTTCTGGCGGACGCCCGTTACTGGCTCGAGACGCAGGCCGGAAAGTACGACGTTATGGTCCTCGATGCCTATCGCCAGCCGTACATTCCGTTTCACCTCACGACGAAGGAGTTCTTCCAGCATGTGCGCGACCATCTCAATCCAGGTGGCGTTGCTGCGGTCAATGTCGGTCGTACCGCCACCGACTACCGACTCGTCGACGCGATCGCCAGCACGATGGCCGCCGTGTACACCAACGTCTACCTCATCGACGATCCCAACTTCAACAACACCCTCGTGTTTGGGACGACAGAGCCGGTGACGATGGAGGACGTCAATCACAACCTGGCCCTGGTGAACTCTCCGTTGGCGACCGAGGCGGCGCAGACGACGCTTGCGGGGGGCTGGGTCAAGGCATCGCCATACCACGGCCAGGTCTTCACCGACGACCTGGCGCCCGTGGAGCGCCTGATCGACCAGATCATCTTCAGCTACGTGTCAGGTCAACGCTGAGGGGGATTCAAGACTCCCCGGACCTGCAGACCCGCTAGCTCCTGGTCCTGCTCGAGGCAGAGTAGGCGCACGCGGCCCGTGGCCACGATGCGCTCCTGGTCGTCCAGCACCCGTGCTTCCCAGATCTGCGTCCGGCGGCCGCGCGTAATTGGTGTCGACACCGCGTGCAGCTTGGCGCCGGCCCGCACTGCCCGGACGAAGCTCGTGTTGTTCTCGAGGCCGACTACCGATTGCTTGCGCGGCATTGCGACCAAAGCAGCGCCGATGGAGGCCAGCGATTCGACCAGCCCGCAGTGCACGCCACCATGGACGATGCCGTATCCCTGCAAGTGCTCTGGTCCCACCGTCAGCTCGGCGCGAACCTCGTCCACCGTGGCTTTGGTGATGGTCACGCCCATCGCTTGCAACCATCCCTCAGGCAGCTCGTTCAAACGTTTGGCAAAGTCCTGGGCCATCTCGAGAATCCTACCGATATAAAGACGAAGGGCCGGTCAATCCGGCCCTTCGCTGTCGACGTTCGCAGTGCTTCCGCCTCCGACTCCAGGAGCCGGTTCCGGAAATGGAAGCCCTAGAGGCTCACGTCCTCCCGAGCTCCCGGCTGGCAAACGAGGCGGCTGGCACCACGATTCGGTTTATCCAAGCTTCCGCCTCACCTCCTTTGCCCCGCGGGCAGTGAACTTCGCGGTGGAGTGTACCAGCGACAGCGGCATCCGTAAGCGGCCTCACCAGCCCAACTACACTTTTCGCTCGATGCCCCGCAGTCAAAGCGCTCATGCGTCCCCACTGAAGGTCGAGAGCGTTCGCGAAATGAGCGGGCCGCGGCGTGCAAGGCGCGAAGCGACGCGCCTCACCAAACGGGTGGTGCAGAAGACCGACGGTCGCTACCTCATCTATTACGAGCAATCAATGGGGCCATCCGGCCCGGGCCTGGCGCGCAAGAATTGAGCGAGCTCCGCTGGCATCCACTGCTGGATGAATGGGTCACCGTCGCGCCCTGGCGGCAGGACCGCACGTACCATCCCCCCGCCGACCACTGTCCACTCTGCCCCACCAGGCCGGGTCATCTCGAAACCGAGATTCCGGAACCGGACTACCACATCGCAGTTTTCGAGAACCGCTTTCCATCATTCACCGCGGAGCAAGGGCGCTGCGAGGTCGTCTGCTACACGCCGGATCACGATTCATCACTCGGCGAACAGTCGGTGGAACACATACAGGACCTCATCGAAGTCTGGCGCGACCGCACCGAGGAGCTTGGCCGGCTTCGCAACGTCCGCTATGTCTACATCTTCGAGAACCGCGGTGAGGCGATCGGCGTGACTTTGAGCCATCCTCACGGGCAGATCTACGCGTATCCGTTCGTGCCCCCAGTCATGCAGCACGAGCTGAAGGCGCACGCTCGCCATAAGCGCGCGACCGGGCGCTGCATCTACTGCGACGTGCTCGTGGGAGAAAAGGGAGGAGAGCGCACCGTCCTCCGCGATGAGCACTGGATCGCATTTGTGCCACCGTTTGCACGGTGGCCCTACGAGGTGCACATCGCGCCACTGAGGCATCGGAATGGACTTCTCGACCTTGATGCCGCGGACAGCGAATCGTTCGCGCGAATCCTCAAAGGCATGTTGCAGAAGTACGACCGTCTCTTTGACATACCGCTGCCCTACGTGATGGCAATGCACCAGAAACCGCCGGGGCGGGGCGGGATCGACCACCATTTTCATGTCGAGTTCTATCCACCAAACCGAAGCCGGGACAAGCTCAAGTACCTGGCCGGCTCGGAGCTTGGCGCGGGAGCGTTCATAGTTGACGCACGCGCCGAGGACACTGCCGCGGAGCTGCGTGGACTCTAACGCCGGAACGTGGCATGGGCGGGCCCCCGGCCGTGTAAACCTGATTGGCGAGCACGTGGATTACCTCGGCGGGGTCGTCCTGCCGGCCGCGGTCGACCGTTACACCGAGGTGACGGGCCGTCCAGCAGCCGAATGGTCGATAAACAGCCGCGTGAAGGGCGGCCTGGCGTACGTGCGAGCGATGGGCGAGGAGCTCGGCGTCGAGCCGCAGTCCGTGAGCGTGCAATCCAACATTCCGTCGGGCTCAGGGCTCAGCTCGTCGGCGGCGCTGCTCGTGGCGATCGCGGCGGGGCTCAAGCCGGAGATGCACGGAGTCGAAGCGGCTCTCGCGTGCCAGAGAGCGGAGCAGCGAGCCACTGGCGTGCAGGTCGGGGTCATGGACCAGTTCGCGTCGGCGCTTGGGCGGCGCGGCCATGCTCTCCTTCTGGACTGCGGAACTCTCGAGTACCGCGCCGTGCCATTTCCCGACGAGCTGCTCATCGCCGTTATTGACTCGGGCGAGCACCGTTCACTGGCACGCACTCCCTACAACGAGCGCCGCCGCGAGGCGGAGGCCGGCCAACCCAATCGGCGGCGCCATGTGGTTTCGGAGATCGCGCGAGTGCACGACTTCGTCGACGCGCTCGACAATCGCGACTTCGACCGCCTGGGCCGGCTTTTAAAGGAGTCGCACCGCAGCCTTCGTGATGATTTCGAAGTTTCGACCCCGCATGTCGATGCCCTGGTCGAGAAGGCGTGGACGGCTCCCGGTTGCTATGGCGCCCGCATCATGGGAGCCGGTTTCGGGGGCAGCATCCTTGCGCTCATCGAGCGTGGCGCCGAAGGCCACCTGGCGGCCGCCGTCCAGAGGCCTGTCATCGTCTGCTCCACAGCCGACGGCGCATTCGTCAAGTCCCGCAAGAGAGGAACAGCGGCGTGAGCGACTGCCTGTTCCTTCCACTAGCGCAAAGGGCGGCCGGTGTTCGTGAGCTGAGCGGCTGGGAGGCGCTGTGGACACCGCTCGGCGAGGGCGAGGCAGAGGGGCTGACGATAGGGAAGGGCCTGGGGTGGAAGCCGATCGAGGTTCCCCGCCAGCTTTCGGCTCGCGAGGGTCACCAGGCGGTTTGGTACAGGACTGAGTTCGCCCGGCCGGATCACGCAGGCCGAGTTCTACTGCGGTTTGGCGGCTCATTTCTCGCGACCAATGCCTGGCTCAACGGCAAGCTGCTGGGCTCCCATTACGGCTATTTCGCGCCATTTGGTTTCGACCTGACCTCTTATCTGAAGGCCGAGAACCTCCTGGTCATCTGCTGCGAATCGCCAGTTGAACCGCAGCCAGACAAGAAGCACCATGTGATGGGCGTCTTCAATGACGGCGAGCTGAGGCCGTATCCGGCATCGGCTTACTCGAGCTTGCCCGACCCATATCGCTGGGAGGTGCCCATCGGACTGTGGCGCCCCGTCGAGCTCGAGTACGTGCACGCGATCACCATCGACTGGATGCGCTTGAAACCGCATATCGAGGCGAACGATGGGCGCCTCGAGGTCGAGGCTCACATCCGCAATCTCGATGGCCGGAACATGGATGGAGAGATCGAGCTGATCGTCTCCATGCCAGGCCGCGATCCGCTGCGGTTGCGGCGTGAGGTGCATCTTGGAGGAGGTAGTGAGCAGACGGTGTCCATGCGGCTGGCGCTTCCCGGTGCGAGGCGATGGGAACCGTGGCGATTTGGCAACCAGCCGGTGTACGGGGCAGAGCTGGTCGCTTATGCCGGCGGCGTCGAGTCCGCCCGCGTCGAGGACACCTTCGCGTTCAGGGAGCTCAAATGGGAGATTGGCCCGCGCCGATGGAACTTCTCGGTGAACGGGCGTCAGATGTTCCTGAGAGGCGCGTGCTATGCGCCGTCATATCGGCTCGATGAGCTGACTCCAGAGCGAATGGAGGGCGACATTCGGATTGCAAAGCAGGCCAACGTCGACGCGCTGCGCGTAATCGCCAACGTGCTTCCCCCCGAGTTCTATCGCCGCGCGGATGCAGCGGGCATGCTGCTGTTTCAGGAACTGCCGTTGACCGGCATCTACGCGTATCACGCGCGCGGTGACAACTCGCGCTTTTTCGAATCAGCAGCGCGGCAGCAACAGGTCGAGATGGTCGAGCTGCTCCGCAACCGGCCTTCGGTGGCGCTCTGGATTGCGCACGACGAGCCTCCATGGCTTTCGAGCAATGCGGACCTGGGCGACGTTCACGCGGTGCGGCAGAACCACCCAATCGACCAGGAGCTGAAGGCTTCATTCGAGAAGCTGGATCCCAGCCGGCCCGCGCTGGCTGCATCGGGCGAGATCGATCAGCACCTGATGCACGGCTGGACGACCGGCTCGTGGCGCGAGCTCACCGAGGTCGAACCGGTGATGGTCACAGCCTTCGGAGCGCAGTCGCTGCCGTCAAGCGACTCAGCAGTTTGGAAGGAGATCGCCGGGTCGTGGCCGGTCGCGGACGATGACGCATCCTGGCGATTCGCCGGCTTTCAGCCGGTCAACTGGGCAGAGAGGGGAGTCGGACTCCCGTCTGGTCAGCAGAGCCTTGAGTCGTACATCGCAGCGTCTCAGGCGTATCAAGCGGACGTCGTCAGACTCGCTGCTGAGCATCTACGGATTCGCAAGTTCGAGTCGTGTTGGGGCGCATTTGCCTATCACCTGGTCGATCCCTTTCCCGCGATCGGATTCGGGTTGATGGACGCTGCGCGCCGGCCCAAACCTGCGCTTGCCGCTTTGACCCAGGCATTCAAGCCCACCCGCGTCATCGTCGTGCCGCTCACGTTCGAGCCCGACCGACCGTTCGGGATCCTGCAACGCCCCGACGTCTCGTTCAGTGCGCGCCTGGTCGTCGTCAACGACGACCCTGAGGTGTCCGGCCGCGGTGTGGTGCGCTGGTCGGTGACACGGGAGCGCGCGGGCAAGCGTCGCGGTGCGCGACTCATTCGCGACGCGATGCAGCGCAAGTCGTACGCGGGCGTGGTGGATGTTGAGGTCCCGACCGCCTTCGAGCCGGCGGTGAGCGCCACCACTGTGACGCTTCCCCTCCCGGCCGAAGGTGATTACAAGCTTGAGGCGACCCTGACAATCGGCGGCCGGGTCATCGATCGCGTCGAGCTTCAGTTCACCGTGACGTCGACTCTCCCTGGACCTCGACCCAGGCCTGAGCTGGCCAGGTACCTGGCAGAGCGACTGGCCGATCTGTCCAGCCTGCGGTCAGAGCCCGACGGCTTGAGCTTCGCGCTCGAGAACCAGACGCGCCCCGCCGTCCTGGTCGGGCTCACGGGCCTGCGCCTAGACGGTGTGGTCCTCGCCCGTCCGGATCTCCAGGTTGAGACCCACGCGGGAAGAGCTCCGCTGCCGAGGCGGCTCGACCTGCCCCTCGGGCGGTCGCTGCGCGTGCACGTGGTCACTGGGCAAGCGCTCGGCGGAGGCACCCACTCGCTCGAAGCGGACATCACAGTTCCCGGCGTTGCATCGGGCCGCCTGGTGGTCGAAGGCACGGTGGTGAACACCCAGGCGGCCCCGCAGCCGTCCTAGGAGCCGCCGCCTTCGTTTACTTGGCTTGACTCGAATTGGTCGGCTGCCATACTTCTGACCGGCGCGAGCAGCGGCGGATCACGCGCCCATCCGCGTACAGTTTTTGGAATTAATACATAGCCGGATTCGGCACAAGGGAGGCGCTCCACCGGATGGACCCTGTTTACGGAATACTCGTCCTGGCGCCTCTGGCCGTAATCGTCGCCATCGCCTACCTGTTCACACGCAGGCGTCGCAAGCGCGGAATGATCGCGCCCCCCGTGCGCCCGTCATCCCAGCCGCAGACAGTGCCGGCGTCTCATCCCGCTGGAATCGCGACCACCTGGGCACCTCCCGCCGGCGCGCACGCACCGAGCCCTGTCGCCCCCACCGTCGTGGCTCCCCCGGGGAGCGCTCCCAGCTGGGACCAGCCTGCTGCCTCGCCGGCAAGGGCGGGCCAGGGAACCTGGGGCGCACCAGCGGCGCCGCCCGCAGGGCCGCCACCCGCACCGCCGAGTCCTGGCGCCGCGCCTGCTCCCGCCTGGGGAGGCGCCCCTGGCGCCGCCGCCCCGCCTCCACCGCCGCCGCCTGCCGCGCCAACCTGGGGCGCGCCCGCGTCTGGGCCCACCCAGGGCGCCGCCCAGACTTGGGGCGCGCCGCCTTCGATGCCACCACCCCCGCCTCCGGGGCCCGCGCCGGCTTGGGGTGCGCCTCCAGCCGCGGCGCCGGCGCCTCCGCCAGTCGCGCCACCCCCAACCCCCCCACCCCCCCCCCC
>JBGQGI010000026.1:0-10447 GCA_041497375.1 Candidatus Dormibacteraceae bacterium
GGAGCGCGAAGGCGAGCTGGAATCTACGCGCATCCTGAGCCGGCTGGGTCAGCGCGCGGACCTGCCTCGCATCGAAGTCACGTTCCTCGCCGCGCACGCGCTTCCACCGGACCGCGGTGCCAATCTGGGCAAGTACGCCAAAGAGGTGGCCCGGTGGTGCCCCGACGCGCATCAGGCGGGAGCGCGCTTCTGCGACGTGTTCTGTGACCAGGGGTACTTCAGCGTGGACCAATCGCGCCACATCCTGAAAGCTGCGCTCGAGGCGAAGCTGATCCCTCGCATTCACGCGGATGAGCTTGCCCGCACCGGCGGCTCGCGCCTGGCGGCGCAGCTTCACGCCGTCTCCGCGGACCACCTCTTGTGCGCCAATCGCAGCGACGCGGTTGCCCTGGCGCGCGCCGGCGTCGTCGCCACTCTCGCCCCGGGCACTGCGCTGTCCATCGGCAAGCTCCCCCCGGTCAAAGAGCTGGTCGCGGCCGGTGCTGCAATCGCGCTTGGGACCGACCACAACCCAGGAACGAGTGGCATCACGAGCATGAGTCTGGTCGTTGCAATGGCGGTTGGTGTCTTCAAAATGTCCGCGGAGCAGGCGCTGATTGCGGCGACGGTGGGCGGCGCGCTGTCAATTTCGCGCTCGGATCGCGGCGCAATTGCTCCGTCGATGCTCGCCGACCTAGTGCTCTGGGAGGCCGATCACGAGGGCGCTTTCGCCTGGGCCTACGGTCTGAAGCCGCGCCGAGTGTGGCGCGGAGGAGTGCCAATCGCGTGATCAACGTTGCAAGAAAGCGGCAAACAAGGTACAAGTTCTACAAAAGACCGCCGTTTAACCATCCGATTTACATAGATGCGGTCATGGAGGAATTGTTCTAGTGGCTAAGTGGAACCCGCTGGCGTTGAAGCTCTTGATGTGGGTCATGGGCGTTTTGATCGTGATGGGCTCAGGACTGGGCTTCATTGGTAGCACCTTTTTCGCGTTCGACACCTGGGCTGGAGTCTCGGCATCGGTGGCTGGGATCGCGTTCGGCGCGGGCATCATGATCGCCGGCTTTGACCCCGAAGGAAACGTGAGCTGGGTGCGAGCCCTGATCATCTACGCCATCCTCGAAGTCGTGTACCAGATCTTCAACCAGATAACAGTCGGTCGTTTTGACATCGTGCCGTTCCTGATCGCAGTCATCGTCGCGGCGATGCTTCTGTGGCTGTACCCGAACAAGGCTCAGCTCTGGATGAGCTCGAGCAACTCGATGGCCCACAAGGCTTAGTAACTCAAACGCCAAGGGGCAGCCGATGGCTGCCCCTTTTCTATTGGGGTCTAATCCGTTCCCGGTTCGTCTCCACTGACCATCCAGCGGCCGCCACCGCCGGTTGCCACAAGATCATCCGCCGCCTGCGGGCCCCAGGACCCTCTGGCGTACGGCTCGGGGTGGCCTTCGGCCTCCCACGACTTGATCAGAGGGTCGACGATCTCCCACTGCAGCTCGATCTCTTCAGCTCCGGGAAATGCGGAATGCCCACCCGCAAGCACTTCTGACAGCACGTTCTCGTAAGCCTCCGGTAGAGGCGCTTTGGTCAGGCCCTTGTAGTCGAGCTTCATCCCGGCGGGCACCATCTCGAACCGTGTGCCCGGCCGCTTGGCGCCGATGCGGATCGTGATGCCTTCGTCAGGCTGGATGCGGATCACTATCAGCGAGGGCACGCCGCGCTGGCGATTGCCGCCGATGCGTAGGTGGGGAGCGTCGCGCAGCTTGATCATCACCTCGGTGACCCTGCGCTTCAGGGCTTTGCCGGTGCGTATGAAGATCGGGACGCCATCCCAGCGCCAGTTCTCGATCGACAGGCGAACCGCCGCATAGGTCTCGCGCCGCGAGTCATTCGCGACCGCCTCTTCGTCGAGGTAGCCGACGTACTGTCCGCGGACTGCGTTGCCAGCATTGATCGGCGACATCGACATCGCGCGCAGCGCGGCCCGCTTGGCGCGGCGCACATACTCGGCGTCGAAGGTGGTGGGCGGCTCCATGGTGACCAGCGCGAGCAGCTGGAGCACGTGGTTCTGGATGATGTCGCGGACAGCCCCGGTCTGGTCGTAGTACCCGGCCCGCTTGCCGATACCTTCCTTCTCTGCAACTGTGATCTGGATGGTCTCGATGAGGTTGCGGTTCCACACGGGCTCGAACAGCGAATTCGAGAACCTGAAGGCGAGCACGTTCTGGACGGTGTCCTTGGCGAGGTAGTGATCGATCCGAAAGGTCTGCTGCTCCTCAAAAGCCCTCGCGAGCAGCGTATTGAGCTTGCGAGCGGATTCGAGGTCGTAGCCGAGAGGCTTCTCGACGACTATCCGGCGGGTCGGGTCGCCCTTGGTCGTTAGCTTGGACCGGCCGAGGGACCGGACGATGTCGCCGGCGGTCTCGGGCGGCGTTGCCATGTAGAAGATCACGTGCGCGGCGCCTGTAACCAGCTTCTTCAACCCTGCGAAAGTGGCCTGCAACTTGTAGTCGACCCTCGCCCATTCGGCGGTCGCAGCGAGGCGTTCGCTCCCGCTGCACTTCTTCACGATGTCGCGGAAAAGCGTGGTCGATTGGGCGGAGCGGCCTGCCCCGACGATGCGGAGCTCCATCCCATCAAGGGACGCGAGGCGCTTCAGGGACGGCAGGATCTTGCGCTGGGCGAGGTCGCCCGATGCACCGAAGATGACGAGGTCGACGCGTGGAGCCACTGCTGAATCCTAGTGGGATACGACCTCGGTGCCCGCGATCTCGTCGTGGACGTCACGCATCCGGACGGCGGCAAGCGGCAGCAGAGCCAACCGGACCAGGGCCTGCCCGACGCTCACCTTTGAGCCATCGACTGCGACCACGCGCTGCTTCATCACAGCGCCGCCAATGGTGGCTCCCGACAGGGACCAGCAGGCGACGTGGTAGCCCGCCGCGATGCCGAGCAGCGCCGGCAATCGACGGCGCTTGCGTCCGACGATCGCCGCAAGTGAGATGCAGACTCCGGCATCGATCGCGGCCGCGGCGAGGCGCCGAGACCGATCGGCAGGGGGGCCGGGTTCCGGTTGGCGCCCGCGTACCCGCAGCAGATGGAGGCGCGTCAGCAGATGGTGGACTGGCACCTGCGTCAGCATGTAGATGGGGCGGGGAAGCATCGGCCTGTAGCCGTCGAGAGATTCGACCAGGCGGCCGTGGAGCAGCTCGGTTCGGAGGTGGCCGCCGCTAGAGCGTGCGAGGAGCCCGCCCTCGATGGGCCACTCGACGCTTTTGGGCGTTATGCGGGGACGCCCGAAGCGGATCAGCTCCAGGGGTCCAAGGCGGAGCACGTTGTCTTTCACGCGGATCAGGCCGAAGGTCACCGCCTCGATGTCGGGCGCGAAGCTGTCACGAAGCCCTTTGCCCGTGATCGCGTTCGGCATCGACACCGAGTCCTCGATCGCCACCCTGCCGTCAACCCACCTCACTCCAATATCTTGGGGCGATGGCGCAGCGCGAGTTCTCGGCGGATGTGGCGGTCCAGTGCCCGCCCGAGCGGGCCTTCGACTACTTCGCCGATTACAGGCACGTTGCCGCCGTCCTCGACGGCGTCACGAACTGGGAGCCGATCGGCGCCAAGACGGAGGGCACGGGCGCTCGCTACGAGGTCGAGATGGTCGCTCTTGGGTTCCCGCTCAAGAGCGTGCTGAGGTTGAATCGCTGGCGGCGTCCGCATGAGATCGGGTGGGTGTCGGAGAAAGGACTCATCAAGCAGGAGGGCGGCTTCACCTTCACCAAGGTGAAAGGAGGCGTGCACATCGTCCTGCGCATCGCCTACACACCACCGGGGGCGATGCTTGGCGCAGTGGTGGCGGGACGGCTCGATGGCATGGTCCGCGGCCGCCTGCAGGCCGCCCTGGAGCGAATACGAGAGGTACTCGAGACCTCTTAGAGTGGTCTCGTGCGCTTGAACAGCGAGGCGCGGGCGGTCCTCGGCCACACGCCGATCGGGATGTTGGCTCTCCGCGCCGGTCGCTTGCCTCTCGTCAACCCTGCGGTCTTCCACTTCGCGTCAGGTTCGCTCTGGATGACGACCTCCCGCTACGCGGCCAAGGTCCTGAGCGCCAAGCGAGATCCCCGCGCCGCCTTCCTCGTCGACGGAGGCTCGAAGGCGCTGCTCTTGCGCGGCCATCTCGAGGTGTACGACCCCCTTTCCGTGTCGAGCCAGATCAATGCAATACTCGACGGCCCTGGGTACTTCCTGGGGATGGCGGGCTATGCGTTGAAGAACGCACCTTACTTCGCGGGCTATTTGCTCGACATGGCGCGCATCCCACGCGAGTGGCTGCCCTACAACCGGGTCGTGCTGCGCCTTCGACCGAGCGACGCCGAGCTGGCGGACGTCGCGCCTTTTCCCGCTGCGCAGGCGGCGCGAGTGCCGGCGGTCCCGGCTGAGGTGAGCCGGCGCTTGGCCGGCGTGCCGCGTGGGTACGCCTGCTGGATAGAAGGTGGGATGCCGGTGATCCGGCCTGCTCTGTGGGAGGTAGACCGTGGCACCGTGATAGTGGCGCCGACTGCCGGCCGGGTGCGGCCGGGCGCGGTCGGGGCTCTCGTGGTCGAGTCGCATCACCGCTTCCGGCCCTCGTTGATGGTGGGAGCGTGCGTGCGAGGCACCTTCGGCCCTGCGACCGACGGGTCGGCGATCGGCGAGCGCTACGGGGTCGAGGCGGCCGACCTGCCCACGGCTTTCGAGCTGGTGCCCGAGCGAGTGACGTCCTGGCGCGGCTTCTCGATCGCCACGGCGGTCCCGCGCTCCGCCCGCCACCTGCGCGTGGCTCAGGGCTGATGGCTAAGCCCGCAGCGCCTGGGCTTCAGATCCGCCGATGGACCGCGGGAAAGTGGTCGGAGTCGCCTGACATGGTCGTCACCGAAGAACCGCTACAGCTGATGCTCGACGGGGAAGCGCTTTCCGTCGTCATGCGCACGCCTGGCCACGACATCGAGCTGAGCCTTGGCTTGATGTTCTCCGAAGGCATCCTGCGCACGAAAAATGACATTCGCCTGATCAGGATCAGCGCCGAGGCGGGCGAGTTGGAGGCTGGTGTGACCGTGGAATCGTCCCTTGTGGAGTCCAACCAGGTCGACATTCATCTCGCAACCAGGCCGCGTCGCAAGCCGGAGCGATCGATGCTGTCGAGCTCGGCTTGCGGTGTGTGCGGGACGGTTCTGATCGAAGACCTGCGGCGCGACCTGGCGGTCATGCCCGGCGGCCCGGCCGTGGATCCAGCGCTGCTTCCGGGTCTGGTCGAGAGATTGCGCTCCGGCCAGGGCGTCTTCGATCGCACCGGAGGGCTCCACGCGGCCGGCCTGTTCACGCGCGGCGGCGAGCTGGTCGACTTGCGAGAGGACGTAGGGCGCCATAACGCTGTCGACAAAGTCGTGGGCCGCGCTTTTCTCGACGATCGGCTGCCCGCGAACGATTCGATCCTGGTCGTGAGCGGCCGCGCGGGCTACGAGATAGTGCAGAAATCGATCACCGCCGGCATCCCGGTTCTCGCCGCGGTCGGAGCGCCGTCGAGCCTCGCGGTCGCGCTGGCCAGAGAGTTCAACCAAACGCTGGTCGGTTTCCTCAAGGGCGACCGCTTCAACGTGTATTCGGCGCCGGAGCGCCTTTCCCGCAACCATTGATCGCGGCGCTCTCCACGCGCCCGGCCTTGCGGGCGGCAGTCATCGGCGCCTACATCCTGCTGGTCGAATGGACGCGAGCGCTTGCATCCACAATCCCCGGCGCTGTGGTGCCCGCGATATTGCTCGGAGGAGGAGCGCTCGCGGTCAGCGTGGTCGGGTGGCCGGCGCCGAAGCTCGGCCTCGGCACATCCCGACTTGGCCTGCGCATTCTCGGCGGCCTTGCTTTGGCGGCTGTGCTGCTGCTGCCCGCGGCGGTCCGCGCAACCGAGGCTCCGATCATCCCGGCGTCCCTCGCCATCGTGGCGGTGACCATCTCGGTCGCGCAGGAGCTGGCATTTCGCGGAGTGCTGTATGCCGCGCTTGATGAAGCCGGCGGGGCGCCACTGGCGATAGTCGGAAGCACAGTCGCCTGGACGGCTGCGCACGCGCTGTCCCACCCTCCAGCCTTCCTCTGGGCGGTCGCGGCCGCCGGCCTTCTCCTGGCGCTCTGGCGATGGGCTTGTCGCGACCTGGTCGCTCCGATCATCGGGCATGTGCTCGCGGACCTCGCGCTGTGAAGCGTCCAATCCTCATTGGCGCCGCGGCCGGCGTCTATCTCCTCACCGCGTGGATGGTGGCGCCTGGGTTCTATGACGGCATTGCCCCGCAGCAGCCTTACAACTGGGTCTGCACGCCCCCCATCGCCGGCGCCAATAGTGGAGTAGCGGCCGCGCCTGGGCACCTCGTGGTCAAGGTGATCGATGGCGTCAGCGATGCCGGCTCTGCCTTCACTGACGACGGCCAGGTGGTTCTCAGCTTCCTTCCTGGCGCGTTTCAAGCGACGGGCAAGACGCAGGTCACGATCGACATCACGCCGGTTTCGCCTTGCCCAAATCCACCCGACCTCCATTTCTCCACCAACGTGTACGTCATCACTGCGGACGCGCCGTTGGTCAACAATTCAGCCGCATCTTTACCCTGCCAACCTGCCTGCCTCGGGATGCGTTACTCGAACCTCATTCCCGCTCCGAGCTTCATCTACCTCGCGGCTGCCGCCAACGGTCCCTGGAAGAACATCGGCGGTAGCGAGAGTCAGCAGTTTGTGATCAGGACGACCACGAATCAGCTCGGCTACTTCGCGGCCGGCTACCCGGCAAATGCGACGATCAAAGGCTCAGGCGGCACCAGCCAGCTCCTGCCCATCGCCGTTGCCGTCCTCATCGTCGGCGTGCTCGTCGCCGGGATTCCGCTGGCGATGATCCGCCGCCGGCGAGCGGGGGGAGAAGCGGACGAGGAAGGCGACGAAGCCGATGATGATGAGGAGACATCTACTCCTCGTACTTGATGGCCTCGAACAGCGTGCGGCATCGGCGGCATCGGTATTGCAGGGTCATCGCCTGGGTCCCGAAGAGCGATATCACCTCGGCGTCCCGTTCTGCGCAGTGAGGGCACCGAGGTTCGGCACGCGGCTGCAGGTCAGCCTTCTTTCGTCGGGACGTTCGCATACTTCTTTTCCTCGAGGCCTCGAAGCATGGCGAAGGTGCGGTCGTCGATGGCGCCCGGCCTGCTTCGCCGGCGCACCGGATCCCAACCCTTCCAATCGATACGCAGCGCGGGCGCCTTGGTTTCGAGCTTGTCCTCCAGGCGCGAGCGAAGCTCCGACGGGCCCATGCTCAAGCGACCCTCTTTGTGAAAGGCAGCGGTCTCACCGTCGGGCGGCCCAAACCACTCGATCGCTTCCCGCCAGGCCTCGTTCAACGGCGCGGCGTCCACACCCGACTTGAGCCAGCTGCGGCCGTGGAGGAAATGGTAGCGCTCCTCCATCAGCATCTTCCTTAAACGGTGCTGGAGAACTTCGACCGAGCCGTTGACGCATGCCTCGATCATCACGGTGAAAGCGGTGTCGAGGATCGCGTTGGCGGCGACGAACTGTGCCCACTCGGTCCAGGGCTCGTCGAAATACTGGAGCGATCGCAGGCTGCTCGCATCGCTTTCGCGACCCGGCCCGCGAGGGTCGGCGCCGAGAGGTTCGAGGCATCCATACAGCACGCGGCTGTGGCCGAGATCATCGAGTCCCATCGCCGCTGCTGCAATGTCGGCTTCCAGCGAAGGAGCTCGCGTCGCCCACTCCGCATAACGCAGACCAAGCATCTGCTTGTTGTCAGCGATGCTGAGGACCAGTTCGGAGAGACTCATGGCTCGCCCGGCTGCCAGAGCTCGATGACGTTCTCCTTGCGGACGATCGCCATCTCGACCCAGCGCTCCTCGTCGTAGGTGGCGCGGGCGTAGGCGACAGCGAGGTCGTCATCCGGAGCGACGACGCTGCCAACCTGGTGCAGCGGCTCACCACGGGTCTTGCGCGCGAACACCTCGTACTCGACAGCGTCGCCGCTCACACGCCTGTACTGGGTCAAACCGCCAGGCCCCATGACTCGAGCGCGTCGCGGCCCGCCTCGGTCATACGCGCCACGGTCCACGGCGGGTTCCAGACGATGTTGATGCGGACTTCGCGCACGCCGTCCTCGCGCAACAGGCGCTCACGGACGTCCTCGAGGATGAAGTCCGACGCGGGGCAGCCCATCGCCGTGAAAGTCAGGTCGACTTCCACGAGCCCATCCTGTTCGGTGACGCGGTAGATGACACCGAGGTCGACCAGGTTGATCGGCATCTCGGGGTCCTGCACCTCAGCCAGCGCAGCCCAGAACTTTTCTGTCATGAGCCGTTCTTGTGATGCGCCTTGCGGAATTTGTGAAACTCCTCCTGGAACATCGCAACCATCTCGGCGTTGCGCGGACCGCGGTTGCGCCAGCGCACCAGCACGTCATCCCAGGAGATCGGTTGCTTGAAATCCCATCGCTTCGCCTCGGCGTCGAACTCGCAGGGGAAGGGATAGTCCAGCTGCCACACGTCCTTGCCGCCCCGCGTCTCCTTGTGGGACGGCACCTTGATGCCGATCTGCTCGCAGTAAGGCACGACCAGCGAGAGCCACCACTGCCTCAGCTGGTCGTTGGTGAGGCCCTTGAGGCGGTACTCGAGCTGCTTCGAGTGCATCTTCAAGCTGTCGGGCAACCCGAACCACTCCACGCTCAGCGGGAACATCCAGTCCACCGCGCGCTGCAGCTCGTCCTTCGCCGATCCTCCGGCCTGGCTGATGCGCTTCATCCACGTGCGGCCGTTGCGAAGGTGGAAGTTCTCCTCGGCCATGACCTTGTTGAGACCTCGTTTCCAGGGGCCGTACGAGCACTTCTCGTGGATGTCGCCCAGGAGGCAGAAGCCGGCCTGGTCGTACATGCCGTTCGCGACCACGAGCTCCGTCCAGCTTTCGAGGGGGACATCGAAGGCATACGGGTAGCGGAAGCTCTTGGGATCGCGGCTGAAGATCAGCTTCTCCTGGTCCTCGCCCAGCTCCTCGAGGATGTGGTAGGCGATGTGGGCGTGGGCGAGCTCGTCCTGGATGATCGCGATGCCGGTCATGAAGGTGTTGATCGAGGGGGCGCGCTTGGCGGCCAGGTAGTAGGCGGGGGCCGAGATGAGCTCCGTGTCACCCGAAACGGTGAGGGTGTGCTTCAGCTCGCGGAGGTACTCGGGCGTCATCTCGTTGGGAGACTCGATCAGCTCGCCCGACTTCATCATCTGGTCGAACTCGGCGGCAGTTGCCATCGCTCTTAATTGTCCACCACGAGTGCGGGTAAAATCGTGGTTCCTACAGCGGGATTCCAGGCCCGCACCGTGGTGGCTATAGCTCAGCATGGCAGAGCACCAGATTGTGGATCTGGCTGTCGCGGGTTCAAATCCCGCTAGCCACCCCAAACCTCCCCCATGGCCGTTGCTGCAATTGTTATGGCGAGCGGCCCACGCTGGAGTGCTTTGTCAGACAAAGGCCAAGACGCCCTGGCGACGGCAGGTGAGCGGGACATAGAAGGGCGCGACCGCGATCTGGCCGCGGACGTTCGTGACCGTGAGGCCGAGCAGCGCGACCGAGAAGCCGCGGCGCGCGATGACGCAGCGGGTGACCTCGACCGAACCGCAGGGGACCGCGCGGTGAGTGAGAGTCAACAAGCGGAAGGGACCCGGCCCCCATCGCGGCACGCTGAAGCTGCGGACAACCGCGCCCAGGCTGTCAATGACCGCAAGGTGGCGGCGGAAGATCGCGCCCAGGCCGCCAAGGACCGCGAAGACTCCGGGACCGACGAGCTGACAGGAGTGCGCCGCCGGGAGGCAGGCCTGGCTGCGCAGGATCGTGACGTCGCGGCCGGGTTGCGTGACCGAGAGGCCGAAGCGCGCGATGACGCGGCGGGCGATCTGGACAGAACCGCAGGTGACCGCGCGGCGACCGACCGCCAACATGCGGCAGACGAACGCGACCTGGCGGCGTCGCGGCGTGCCGGGGCTGCCGACAACCGTGCCCAGGCGATCAACGACCGCCGGGTGGCGGCGGAAGATCGTGCCCAGGCGGCCAAGGACCGCGCAGATTCCGGGACGGACGAGCTGACCGGCGTGCGCCGCCGCGAGGCTGGGATGGCCGCCCAGGACCGTGACGTCGCGGCTGGACTTCGTGACCGAGAGGCCGAAGCGCGCGACGACGCGGCGGGGGATCTGGACCGAACAGCGGGGGATCGCGCGGCGAGCAATCGCCGGCGCGTGGCAGACGAAGGTGCCCAGGCCGCCATAGGGCGCGCTGAGGCTGCGGATTATCGCGCCCAGGCGATCACCGACCGCAGGCTTGCAGCCGAGGATCGCGCGCAGGCCGCCAAGGATCGTGAAAATTCGGGGCTCGCCGCGCGGGCGCGTGACCTCGCGGCCGAGCAACGCGA
>JBGQGI010000027.1:0-10375 GCA_041497375.1 Candidatus Dormibacteraceae bacterium
GGTTGCTGCGAATCGCAGCCCAGCCCCAACCGAAGTTTTCAGACCCAACCGTGTTGGGCCACATGCATCTCAACGTCGGCGACCTGGATCGAAGCCAGGCTTTCTACGAGTCGATGGGCATGGAGCTCAAGGCGGAGGCCGGCAACGTCATGCGATTCCTTAGCTGGGATGGTTACCACCACCACCTGGGGATCAATCTGCTCGAGGGCCGCGGCGCAGCTCCCGTCGAACTGGACGTGGCGGGACTCGAGGGCTTCGAGGTTGGCCGACTTGACGAACCGACCAAGGACCCAGATGGCATCGAGGTCAATCTGCCGCCGGCCTGACCCGTCCAACCTGGTACTGGCACCACGCATAGAGCGCGTCGTACAGCGGCGTCTCGAGCGCGACCTTCCGGTGATCGTCTTCCCCGTGGACCATCGCGAAGCCGTGAGCGATCGCCTTCAGGCCGGCGGCCTCCGGGGTGATCGCGATGTCCGCTGAGACGTCCGCGCCGTGCACGATCGATGCGAGCCGATCGAGCGCCGGGTCTTTCAAGCCGTACTTGAGGATGATCGACTCGAAGCTGCACCGCCCATCGACGTGACCGAGCTCGACGCCGCCCACGTCATAAGGAATTGCGCCCTCGCGTTCGGCGATCGCGGCTACATCAGCCGCCGACACGTACAGAAACTCGGCGGCTGGATCAATAAATCGCTTGATCAGCCACGGGCACGCGATTCGATCGACGCTGGCGTTCTTTCGGGTCACCCACTTCATCGGCACTTCCTCCTCGCAAATTCACATTGGCATACGCGGCGCCGTTCCTTTATCCTCGGCCGGTGGCAAACGTACTTGAAGAGGATGCCTTCCGCAACGCGCTTCACGACCTGCTTCTGTACAGCCCTGACCGAGCGACACTTGCCCGGCGTGCGCTCGGGTGGGCGACACGTCTTGTAGGCGGCGCGAGCGCGGTGATCATCGACGCGGACGGCGCGATCCTGGCAGCGCGCGACATGACTGTCGAGCAGGCCGAAGCGATTGCTGCGGATGTCCGCGCCGGTTCGGCCGCCGGCAACGCACGCCTCTCGGCCCAACCGGCCGCAAGGCTGACCACCACGCTTCACCTCCAGCAAGGCGACGGTTGCATGGTCATCGTGGCAGGACCACTTGCGCCGACCTTCGGCGATGACGAGATTTCACGTTTGCGCCAGTACGCGAACAGCATCACGGCCGGACTGGATCGGGTTTCGCTGAACGAGAGAGTCGCCTCTCTCGAAAAAGCCAAGACCGAGTTTCTCAACATCGCTTCGCACGAGCTGCGCGGCCCGATGACGGTGATCAAGGGCTACCTGACGATGCTCGAGGCCGGGTCTCTCGGCCAGCTCTCCGCGCAGTCGTCGTCTGTCGTTCACCTGCTGATCGCGAAATCCGATGAGGTGAACTGGATGGTCGAGCAGATGGTCGAGGCGGCCCGACTCGAAGAAGGCCGGATGGCCTTGAAGAAGCTGCCGGCGGACCTCGTCGAGCTGACCGACCTTGCGATCGAAGGCGTCAGCCAGCTTCTCAGCAAGCATCAGGTGAGCGTCGAGAAGCCGTCCAGCGCCGTGGCCGCCGACGTGGATCCGGACCGCTTCCAGATCGTCGTCCGAAACCTGCTCAGCAACGCGGCCAAGTACTCACCCAACGGAGCGCGAATCAAAGTGCGCGTCACCGGCACTGGCAGCGGTACGGTGGCGGTGACGGATGAGGGCATTGGGATCGCGGAGGAAGACCAGGCCCGACTCTTCAGCCGGTTTGTGCGGATTGAGACGAAGGGCACCAAGAGTGTCTCGGGCACGGGCCTTGGGCTCTGGCTGTCGCGCGAGATCGCGCGAATGCACGATGGCGACCTCACCGTCGAGTCGACTCCGGGACGAGGAAGCACCTTCACGCTCCGGGTTCCGCTCAGCACATAGAGTGGCTCCGGATATCACCTCGCGATTTGAGCCAGGACGGCCCCTCGATCTGGCCCTGACGCTGGCTGCGATCGGCGAGGGCCCGTCCTTGCGCATCAGCCCGGGCGAGGCGTGGCGCGCCACCCTCACTCCAGCCGGCCCCGCGACGTTGCACCTGGTGCGGTCGGCCGATGACGCGGTCGACGTCGAAGCCTGGGGCCCGGGGGCGTCGTGGGCGGCCGGCCACGCCGGCGCACTCTGCGGACAGGACGATGACGATGCCGGCTTCGTCCCGCGGCATCCGTTTCTGGCGCAGGTCCACAAGCGGAACCCCGGGGTGCGCATCCCCAAGACGTCGGCGGTCTTCGAGGCGCTTGTGCCCGCAGTGCTGGGCCAGAAGGTCACCGGCATCGAGTCGCGCCGGTCGTACGAGCGCCTGGTTGACGCGCTAGGTGAGCCGGCGCCCGGACCGGTGCGGCTCACGGTTCCACCCGGGGCCCGCGTGCTGGCGCGAACGCCCTACTGGACATTTCACAGGTTTGGGATCGAGCGCAGGCGCGCCGAGGTGATCATCCGTGCCGCCCGCAGTGCTGCCAGGCTCGAGGAGACGGTCTCGATGGAGATGGCAGCCGCGTACCAGCGCTTTCAGGCGTTTCCGGGGATCGGCCCCTGGACGGCAGCCCATGTTGCATCGGCCGCTCTGGGTGACCCGGATGCCGTCCCAGTCGGCGACTACAACCTGCCTCACACCGTCGGGTACGCGCTGGAAGGCACACCCCGCTCGACCGACGAGCGAATGCTCGAGCTGCTCGAGCCGTACCGCGGCCATCGGGCGCGGGTGATCCGGCTGATTGCTCTGGCCGGCATCGGCGCGCCGCGCTTCGGGCCGCGGCTGCCGGTTCGCGATTTCGCGCGCAGTTAGCCCGTCGCGCCGGGCTACTGGAGCTTTGCTATCTCCTGTTCGACCAGCGTGATCAGCTCGCCCATGCCGGCGGGGTCGAAGATGAGGCGTGCGCCGGCGGCTTTGAACAGCTCGGGCAGCGTCTGAGTCGCACCCAGCGCCAGGGCCTCGCGGTACTTCCGCACCGCTTCTTTCGGGTCCTTCAAGCTGTTGCGCCAGACCTGCAGCGCGCCGAGCTGGGCGATCCCGTACTCGATGTAATAGAAAGGACTCGAGAAGAAATGCGGCTGCTGATACCAGCGCGCGATGCGCTCTTTGTCGAGGCCGCTCCAATCGACTGCGTTGCCTTCGAATCGCGCGCGCAGCTCGAGCCACTTGGCGTCGCGGGCGTTTCGGTCACGGCCGGCCTTGTCGACATAGATCCAGTGCTGAAATGCATCGACAGAGGCGCAATGCGGAAAGAACATGACGATTCCCTCCAGGTGCTCGACGCGCGACCGCCGCTGCTCGTCGTCCGTGTAGTAACCGCCGCTCTGCCTGTCGATGAAAGGCGCTGCGAGCAGCTCCATCGACATCGAAGCGACCTCCGCCATCTCAGACCCCGGATGGCGCTGAAAGAGAATCGGCAACCGAGAAGCCTCGAATGAATGGAAAGCGTGGCCGGACTCGTGAAGAAGAGTCCGAACATCGTCGTCGACGCCGACCGCATTCATGAAGATCAGAGGTTGCTTTCTGAAAGCCAGCGTCTGGCTGTAAGCACCCGGGGCCTTGCCTTTGCGGTTGTCGAGATCGAGCAGCTTGGCGTCCACCATCGTCTCGTAGTACGTGCGGAACTCAGGGTCGACCTGGCCGAAGACGCTCGCGGCGCGACCGACGAATGACTCCATGTCCTCGAACGGTTTGAGGGCGGCTCTGCCAAGCGGGTCAACCGAGGTGTCCCACGGCCTGAGGCGATCCAACTTCATCGCCTGCCGGCGCCGTTCCATGATCCGCTCGACTGCAGGAAGGACTGCCGCCTCGACCGCCTCGTGGAAGCGCATGCAGTCTGCGGGCGTGTAGGCGAACCGGTTTTTCTCTTGGTGGGCGTAGTCGCGGAAGTTGTCGAAGCCGGCATTCTTCGCCGTTTGCCGGCGCAGGTCGTACATGCTGTCGAAGATGTCCGCGATCGCGTCGCGCTGCTCGATGTAAGGCTTGGCCCGGAGCTTGAATGCGCGTTCGCGAACATGGCGATCCGGAGCCTCGAGGTAGGGGAGGAGCTGAGCCGGCGTCTTCTCGACGCCCTCCCATTCGACGGTCATGGCGCCGATGAGCTTCGACCACTTCGTGGTGAGCCGCGACAGCTCGGCGGAAAGTGGCACGTTGGCCTCGTCGAAGATCCGCATCTGGTTGCGAAACCGCTCGACAGTGGTTTCGAGGCCGGCCCGCACGTAGCCCAGCTCCACGAGCCGTTCCTGCAGGCGCACGCGTTGCTCCTGTGCTTTGGGCGAGATCTGGGTCCCGAAACGCAGCTGCGCAGCCTCTCGGTCGGGGTCTGAGGTGTTGCATGAATAATCGAAGCTCGCCAGCGCTGACGCTTCTGACAATAGCGATTCGAACCGCGACCAGTCGGCAAGCCAGTCTTCCGCGTTGCCTGCGTCAAGTGGTCGAGAGGCGAGCTCTTCGTAGAACGGGCGCACGTCGTCCCACGTCGCCTCCTTGAAGGCATCCGGAGACGCTGGAAGTGAAATCACCCCACCCACACCCTGAGAAACAATCGTACAGGCGCTCTCGCCGGGCTCGAGGGCTACTCTTCAGCGCGGTGACGAGCACGCTGCGATTGCCGGAAAAGGTCAATCGGGCCGCGCAAGCAGCCGTCGGCGCAGGGCGATTCGACAGCGAATTCGCCTGGCTCAGCTGGGCCGGCACCGTGTGGCGCCTCAGCGCAGGGTCGAGTGTCGTCTACGTCAAGCGGGCTTCGGCACTCAGTGCCGAGCGCGAACGGCTCGAATGGCTCGCGGGCCGGCTGCCGGTGCCCGAGCTGATCGGCTTCTACCGGGCCGACGGCGATGAATGGCTGATCACACGCGAGGTGCCTGGCGTTCCGCTTTATCACCCGTCAATTGGGTGGGCGCCTGAGCGGATCGCGCGCCGCTTTGGCGAGATCCTGCGCGAAATTCATTCGGTTGACGCGTCGGACTGTCCGTTTGGGGCGAAGACTCCGGGCTCCGTTTTGATCCATGGCGATTACTGCCTTCCCAACGTGCTGGTCGTGGGTGGCCGGCTGACCGGTCTGGTCGACGTGGGAAGGTCCGGCCTGGGCGATCCACGCGACGATCTCGCCGCGGGCCTGTGGACGCTCCACTACAACTTCGGCCACGGCTCTGGCCCACAGTTCCTCGAGTCGTACGGCGCTCCGGCGATGGCCGCCAAAGACATGGAGCGGCTTCGCCGCAGGTACGGCAAGCCCTACACCCCCACCCGCCAGGCCCGCTCCGCGGGCCGAGGCGACCTCCCCACTGGCGCGGGGAGGAGTTCGGGCTCCGGCTAACCGCCGGATCCCTGATCGACCGCGCGCCAGCAGTAGAGCGCAGCGATCGACCTGTAGGGCCGGAACCTGTCCCCCTCGGTCTGGAGGGCGCGAGGCGTGGGGGGTTCCTTGAGCTTGTGCGTCAGCGCCCAACCTTTGCGCACGCCGTAGTCGTCCACCGGCCAGACGTCGAGCCGCCCCAGCTGGAACATCAGGAACATCTCCGCGGTCCAACGGCCGATGCCGCGCACGAGGATCAGGCGAGCCACCAGCTCGTCGTCGGACAGCCCGTCGACGTCGTGCAGCGGAACGGTTCCGTCGCTCACTTTCAAAGCCAGGTCGGCGATGGCCGCCGCCTTGGATCCGCTCACTCCCGCAGTCCGCATCGCTCCTTCCGGGAGCGCCAGCACTGCGGCGGGGGAGAGGCCGTCCGAGAAGAGCTTCAAGAACCTGCCGTGGATCGTCGATGCGGCCGCACCCGCAAGCTGCTGGTACATGATCGATCGGACCAGCGCGGCGAAGCCGTCGGGCAGTGGGTCGCGCAGCTCGAGAGGTCCCGCAGCCTTGACGAGGCGGGCCATCGCAGGGTCGCGGCGCGCGACCAGCCTGGTGCCCTTGGCGAGCTCTTGTTGCGTTGAGGGTGGGTCGGTTTTAGCGCGACTCAGGCGAATTCGGACATGAAGGTTTCGAAGTCCTCGCGGCTCAGCCGGAGCTCGCCCTCGCCCAGGTCCTTCAGGGGCCGGTCCGGGATGTGCTCGGTGGTGGCGAAGTCTTCCATCGTCGTGTCCAGGTAAAGCAGCCCGGTCACCAGGTGGCCGGCGGCCCGACCCTCCTCGAGAACCTTCACCGCGGCGTGGCGGTCGGAGGGATCGTGGTCCTCACCGAGCTTCTTCAACATGATGTGCGACCCGTCATGGAGCTCGACGTCGCGAACGGTTCCGGGCTCGTAGTCGACGTGGACCTCCTCGAAGAAAGGCACGAACGAAACGTCCGCGATGGATTCCTCGTGATCCTTCACCCAGCTGTAGCTCTTAGTCGAACCGTCATGGTCGTTGAAGGTCACGCATGGGGAGATGATGTCGATGATCGCGGTGCCGCGATGAGCGATCGCTGCCTTGATGAGAGGCACCACCTGTTTGCCATCACCGCTGAACGAGCGCGCGACGAACGAGCAACCGAGCGTCAATGCGACCGCGCATGGATCGATGGGCTGAAATGTGTTGACGGCGCCCTTCTTCTGAACCGAGCCCATGTCCGCAGTGGCGGAGAACTGGCCCTTGGTGAGACCGTAGGTTCCGTTGTCTTCGATGATGTAGGCGCAGTCGATGTTGCGGCGGATCATGTGCATGAACTGCCCGAGGCCGATCGAAGCGGTATCGCCATCGCCTGAAACGCCGAGCATGATCAGCTGGCGGTTCGCGAGCTGCGCCCCGGTTGTGAGGGCAGGCATGCGTCCATGGACGCCGTTAAAGCCATGGGCTGTTTCGACGAAATATGCGGGGGTCTTCGACGAGCAGCCGATGCCCGACATCTTGGCCAGGCGGTGGGGCTCGACCCCAAGCTCGTACAGCGCCTTGATCATGTGGTTGGTGATGGAGTTGTGGCCGCAGCCGGCGCAGAGCGTCGTGGCGGCGCCTTTGTAGGCGTCGCGCTGCAGGCCGATGCGGTTGAGGGTCACGCTCATGCGGGTACCGGCTCCAATTGAAGCAGCGGCTCCGATATCGCGATCGCCGGTATCGGCTGGCCGTTGTAGTGGCGGATCGACCTGACGCGCTCGACGAGCGCCGGCGGAAGGTCGAGGCGGATGAGGTCGTAGACCTGGCCATCTCGATTCTGTTCGACCACGTACACGCGCTCGTGGCGCGCGACGAACTCGCCGACCTCTGCCGACAGCGGCAGGGCCCGCAAGCGGAGGTAGTCGACAGGCCGGCCGGCCGCCGCCAGCGCTTCCCGCGCCTCAAGTACAGCAGCATGCGTCGAGCCGAACGCGATCAACCCGACTCGCGATCCGGCTGTCTCGTCGACGATGGGAGCCGGCAGCGCCGCGCGAGCCGTCTCGAGCTTGCGCGACAGGCGGTCCATGTTGCGAGCGTAAGCGTCGGCATTCTCCGTGTAGCGAGCTGACTCGTCATGGCCCGACCCTCGCGTGAAGAAGCCCGCGGAGGGGTGGTCCGTGCCGGGCAGAGTGCGATAGGTCACCCCGTCGCCGTCGACGTCCTTGTAGCGCGCACACTGGCCGGCCAGCTTTTCGAGGTCTGCCTTCGACAGAACTTTGCCGCGGTCAAACGGCTTCTCGGGGTATTTGAAAGCGGGGGTCATCCACAGGTTCATGCCCAGGTCGAGGTCAGACAGCACGAAGACCGGCGTCTGGAACCGCTCGGCGTAATCGAAGGCGTCGCGAGCGAACTCGTAGCACTCCTCGACGTTCCCGGGCAGCAGGACGATGTGCTTGGTGTCGCCGTGTGACAGGGTGTAGGCAAAGCCGACGTCGCCTTGCGAGGTCCGCGTGGGCAATCCTGTCGACGGCCCAATTCGCTGGATGTCGAAGATCACGACAGGCACCTCGGCGTAGTAGCCGAGGCCTGCAAATTCGGCCATCAGCGAGATGCCCGGGCCGGAGGTGGAGGTCATCGAGCGGGCCCCCGCCCAGCCGGCGCCGATGGCCATGCCGACCGCCGCGAGCTCATCTTCGGCCTGGACTATGGCCACGCGCTTCTCGCCGGTAGCGGGATCGATGCGGTATCGATCGGTGTACGCGATCAGGTATTCGCACAGTGACGAGGAAGGGGTGATCGGGTACCACGCGGCGACTGTGACGCCCCCCATAAGGGCGCCCATCGCGGCGGCCTGGTTGCCTTCCACGAGCACCTTGCCCTCGACCAGCCCGGTCATCGCCTCGAGGTGGTAAGGATCGGTCTTCGAGAAGTTGTCCTGCCAGTAGTCGAGGCCGACCTTGATCGCGTCGAGGTTGACCTGCACCGCCTTGGGCTTGGTCTGGAATTGACGTTTGACACCGTGCTCGATGGCCTCCCAGGGAATGCCGAGCAGGCCCGCCACGACGCCGACGTAGATCATGTTGGCCAGCTGCTTGCGCAGTGTGTCGCTCTGGATCTTCGTCTTGGCAAGCTTGGAGAAGGGCACCGGGTAATAGGTCAGGTCCGAGCGGGCATCGGCGTTCGAGAACGCCTCCTCGTGGATCACAGCCCCGCCCGTCCGCACAGACTTCAGGTCGTCGCGCCACGTGGAAGGGTTGAAGGCCACCAGAACGTCGACCTGGTCCGTGCGGGCCATGTGCCCGGCCGGCGTGATGCGGAGCTGATACCAGGTCGGCAAGCCCTCGATGTTGGAGGGGAACACGTTCTTGGGGGCGACCGGGATGCCCATCTTGAAAATCGCCCGCGTCAGGACCAGGTTGGCCGTCTGGCTACCGGATCCGTTGACGGTCGCGGCCTGGATGGTTAGGTCGTTGATTATTTGCTCGGTCAATTCGTTTCTTGGTGGCGGATTAAGAATGTTACGCGACTGCTGCAACGAACAAGGCGCCGTCCCCGATCGCGGGGCACACCGGCCATTTCCGCTAGAGTCGTCAATCTGTGAAGGTCGCGATCCCCAAGGAGACTGCGCAGGATGAGCGACGGGTGGCCCTCGTCCCTGACACTGCAGCCAAGTTGATCGCGGCCGGGCTCGAAGTCACTGTCGAGGAAGGCGCCGGCTCGAGCGCGTTCGTCCCGGACGGGGCGTATGAGGCGTCCGGCGTCAAGATTGTCAAGGGCGCTGCCGCGCTTTTGAAGGACGCAGACGTCGTCCTCAAGGTTCAGGCGCCGTCGGCGGGCGAGGTCGAGCTTCTCCAGAAAGGTGCAGTCCTGATCAGCTTTCTCCAGCCCGCCACCCAGGGCGACATAGTCACTGCGCTCGCCAAGCGCGGCATCACCGCGTTCAGCCTTGAGCTGGTGCCGCGGATTTCTCGTGCCCAGTCCATGGACGCCCTCTCGTCGCAGGCATCGGCAGCGGGTTACAAGGCAGTGCTGATGGCGGCCGGCCGTCTCGGCAAGTTCTTCCCGATGATGATGACCGCGGCCGGCACAGTCGCTCCCGCCCGCGTGCTGGTTATGGGAGCCGGAGTCGCCGGCCTCCAGGCAATCGCGACCGCGCGGCGCCTGGGCGCCGTGGTCTCGGCTTACGACGTGCGGCCCGCGGTCAAGGATGAGGTCAAGTCGTTGGGCGCGACGTTCATCGAGCTTCCGCTCGAAGCCCAGGAGGGCCAGGGCGGTTACGCCAAAGAGCAGTCAGATGAGTTCTTGCGCAAGCAGAGGGAGCTCATCGGCGAGCACATCGCGAAATCCGACGTTGTGATCACCACGGCGGCCATCCCGGGACGGCGCGCGCCCCTTCTCGTCACCGCCGACATGGTGAAAGGCATGCGTCCCGGCTCGGTCATTGTCGACCTCGCGGCCGAGACCGGCGGCAACGTCGAGCTCACCAAGGCCGGTGAAGATGTCGATGTCGGCGGCGTCACCATCATCGGCGCCCGAAACGTGCCTTCGACGATGCCGCTCCACGCCAGCCAGCTTTACGCGCGCAACGTCGCCAATCTGCTCCTGCACCTGGTCAAGGACGGCGCCATCAAGCTGGACTTCGCGGACGAGATCACCAAGGGCGCTTGCGTCACGCACGGCGGCGAGATCGTCAACGAGCGGGCCAAGCAAGCACCGGGAGCGCCCCGCAAGGGGGGAACCCCGGGGGGGGCCCCAGCAGAATGAACAACGAGCTTCTCAACGAGCTGACGTTTTTCGTGCTGGCGATCTTCGTCGGCATCGAGGTCATCTCCAAGGTCCCGACGATCCTCCACACCCCGCTGATGTCGGGCACGAACGCGATTCACGGCATCATCCTCGTCGGGGCGATCGTGATCGCCGCCGGCGCGAGCACGCCGGTCAACATCGCTATCGGACTGGTCGCCGTTATCCTCGCGACCACCAACGTGGTTGGCGGATTCGTGGTGACCGACCGGATGCTCGAGATGTTCAAAGGCCGGCAGGCGCAGAAGACCGA
>JBGQGI010000028.1:0-10367 GCA_041497375.1 Candidatus Dormibacteraceae bacterium
CCGGGTGTGGCTGGCGGCGGCCATCGCGGCGTTCGCGATCGAAGCTCTGGCGATCGCCGCGCGACCGCTCACGTCCTACCCTGACGGGTTGTTCCAGAGGCCTTTCACTGTGGTGTTGACGATCTGGTTCCTAACCACGGGCGCCTGGCTGCTGAGAGGCCGTAAGTTCGAGGGTCTTTCGGTCCCTGACTAGCCGTCCGTAAGGAAGGAAACTCGATCTCGAGTTGAACCAGGGGCGCGTCCATTACCTCGATTGGCTGAAGGTGCTGATCGTGTACGGCATCGTCCTTTTCCACGTATCGCTGGTCTTCTCGTTCGGGACCTGGTTGGTCTCGAACCACGAACGCAGCCTCGTCCTCACCGCGTTTGCCGGCTTTTGCTTTCCTTGGGGAATACCGGCCATGTTCCTGATCGCCGGCGCGGACGCCTGGTTCGGCTTGCGCTCGCGCGGCGTGCCCGATTTCATCCGCAAGCGCTTTCTCCGCCTGCTTGTGCCGATGATTCCCGGCTTGCTGATCCTCTCGCCGCTGCAGAGATTCGTCAGCAGCTCCAATCCGCCGCCGTCGATCGACCGGCTGTGGGCCTTCTACCTCGGGTTCTTTCGTAACTTCCAGCTCGATTGGGATCTGCAGTTCGTCAGCCGGTACTGGCTACACCTGTGGTTCCTCGGCTACCTGTTCGCGATCTCGCTCGTCTGCATGCCCGCTCTGCTCTGGCTCCGAGGTCCGTCCGGGCGGCGCTTGACGTCCTGGCTGGTCGCCGTGGCCAGCTTGCCTGGGGGCCTCCTGCTGATGGCGGCCCCGCTAGGGCTCTCACAGATTCTGCTTCGCCCTCGCTTTCCCCAATACCAGGATTGGGCCGACGTGGCGACCTACACGATCGTGTTCCTCTGGGGAGCCGTGATCTTCAGTGACCGCCGCTTCGAGGCATTGATCCGAGCTCAGATTCACTGGCTGCTGGCGGGTGGTGTGCTCTCCATGCTGGGCATCGGCGTTCTGGCCCTGCTGTCTCCGACTCACGTATCCGTAGACTCACAGGCTCCGGCCGCCATGCAGGCGATGTACGCGCTCCTACTGAGCGTGTTCGTCTGGTCCATGCTCCACGCCGTCGCCTATCTGGGCATCCGCTGGCTCAACTTCCCGAGTCGAGTCCAGCATTACGCCCAGGAATCGGTCCTCCCCGTTTACGTGATCAGCCACCCGGTGACGCTCGTGATCGCTTCCTTCGTGGTCACGTGGAACCTGGGTATTTGGCCCAAGTTCCTGTTGATCCTGGTCCCGGTGGCAATCCTCACGCTCGGCATCTACGAATTCGGCGTTCGGCGCTGGTCGGTTACGCGGCTGGTGTTCGGGCTCTACCCGCTGCCGCGCACCAGGGCCAGGCCGGACCGGAGCACCCAGCGGCGAGCTCCTGCTGGCTGAACACCGTCAGACCTGCAGGATCCGCCTCGTCTCTTCGGGCATGGCGTCGTGGGGCTGCGAGGCCGCCTCGGCGAGGGCCTGAAGACCCTTCTGCGGCTGGGGATGGCAGCCTACGGTGGACTCATGGCGGCGAATCCGACCCGTACTGCGCTGGTCCTCTCGGGAGGAGGCCTGGTCGGCGGCGCCTGGATGATTGGCGCACTCAACGCGATCACCGCCGAGACGGGTTGGGATCCGGGTGGCGCCGATTACGTGGTGGGCACCTCCGCCGGCGCGATGATCGGGGGTCTGCTCGCCTCAGCGGTCCCACCCTGGCTTCTGCTGGCGTATGCCGAAGGCCAGGAATTGGATGGTCTCCCCGAGTTCGGACGCAGAGGCAACAGATTCGGTTCTGACCTCAGGCTCCACTGGAGCTTTCCGCGGCCGGTCCTCGGTTCGCCCGGCCTCGCGATGCGCAGCCTGCGTGAGCCATGGAAGTACGGGCCGATTGGAATCGTCGCGTGGCTGCCCCACGGAGTGATCTCCACCGAGCCGCTAAAAGCCGCGATCCGCACGCTCGTGCCAAGCGGATGGAGCTCTCACCCCAACGTCTGGATCGTCGCCATCGACTATCACACCGGCGCGCGGGTCGTGTTCGGCCGGCCGGGGGCGCCGCGAGCCGACCTCGCCGACGCCGTCGCGGCGTCGTGCGCCATCCCTGGCTTCTACTTTCCAGTCACCATCGGCGGCCGGCGCTACATCGATGGGGGGTTGTATTCGCCCGCCAACCTCGACCTGGTCAAGGCGAGCGACGCCGACCTGGTCGTCTGCCTCAACCCGATGTCCTCACCGTATCGCGGGCGCTGGTTCGAGTCAACCGGCGCTATCGCGAGCTTCGTGCGAGGTGACAATCGAGTCATTCTCGACCGGGAAATCAGATCTCTTCAGCGGGCTGGTAAACGAGTACTCCTTCTGGAGCCGAGCGCCGAGGATCTGGACGTCATGGGGTTCAACTACATGAGCCGCAGGCGAGCGAATCAGGTCGTCAAGACTGCGGTCAAGACGACAAGCGCGGCACTCCACAAGACGGAACTAGGACGGTGGCTCAGGGAGTTGCCATCAGGAGCCAAAGAGAGGCTGCGCCGTCCGCCCGGCCACCCATCGACCTGGCCATCGGACCTGTTTCCTCCGATGAAGCGCAGCGCTTAACGTCTGTTCTCGCAGTTAGTCCGGCTCATCTCGCAGGACAGGAGGTCTCATGAGCACTTCCCCAGGCAGCGTCAGCTTTCACCTTCACCCCAAGCACACCGAGACCCACTTCACCGCGGGTGCCACGGTTCGCGACGTGGTCATCGGCATGTCCGACGGCCTGACCGTTCCGTTTGCCCTGGCCGCCGGCATCTCTGGCGCGGTCGCCAACTCACATCTGGTGGTCGCCGCAGGGCTGGCGGAGATCGCCGCCGGGTCGATCGCCATGGGGCTGGGCGGCTTTCTCGCAGCTCGGGGCGATTCCGACCACTACCACAGGGAACAGCGTCGTGAGATCGATGAGGTCCAGAAGGTTCCGGACGTCGAGGAAGCGGAGGTGGTGGACCTGCTCGCGCAATTCGGCGTCACCAACGAAGAAAGCGCTCCGGTAGTCGTCGCGCTGAAGCGATCTCCCGAAGCGTGGGTGCGCTTCATGATGAAGTTCGAGCTCGGGCTCGAGAAACCTGATCGACGCCGGGCCTATTTCAGCGCGTTCACGATCGGCGCCTCTTACATCGTGGGAGGCCTGGTTCCGCTGGCTCCGTATATATTCCTCAAGTCAGCGCGTACCGCCTTGTTGGCGTCGGTGGTGATGACGCTCATCGCTCTGTTTGTGTTCGGACTGGTCAAGGGGAGGTTCACAGGAGCCGTGGCCTGGCAGTCAGCGGTTCAGACCGTGCTCATCGGTGGCGTCGCAGCGGCCGCGGCGTTCGCGCTGGCAAGCGTCTTCGCCTGATTCACCATCGTGGACCGGTACCAACAGGGTGCGAGGCGAGAGACCAGCTACAGCTGGACACCCCGGTCGTTCCCCGCGGTCAGCGGACAGCCCCAGCCGGAATTCGCGACTCCACCCTTCCCGCCAGCGAGGAAGCCCACGCAGTGGCGCGCTCGAGCTCCCCGAATTCGAGCACCGGGTACTTTCCGGCGACGACGAAGCTCGCCTCCGGTTCGATCACCTTGGCTCCCGCCTTGCGAAGCCTGGCCGAGATGCCGGTGGCAGCTGAGCCCGAGAGCCAGCGCGGCCACCGCAGCCGGGTGTCGAACGCAGCCGCCGACATGCCCTCCAGGTCACCGTTTCCGAGCCGGTCGAAGAACTCGGCCATGGGCAGTGTCATGCGGTGCGCTTCCGTAGGGCCGCCGACCACCATGAGGTCGGTCTTCTTCGGAAGCACCGAAGGCACGTCGTCAACCGAAAACAGGTGAGCCGTACCGTGGCGTCGCAATTCGTTTGCGATCGCCTCGGCGATCTTGTGTGTGTTTCCATGTCGCGATCCGTAAATGACGATGCTGTTCATGTCGAATCACCTCCGTCGGGTCGCGAATGGACCATCTGCGCCCGACATGACCATTAAGCGGCACCCATGACCCGCAACAAAGGGCCGAATGTCACGTACGGTCCGGGGCCCACGACAGGGCCGCCCCGCTCCGATCCGCTGTACCTTTTGGCCGTAAGGAGATAGCCAATGAGCACACCTAAAACCGAAGTTCAGACAGCCTGGGACCAGTTTCAGACCGATATGAGATCGCTCCGCGACGAGCTTCGCCGCCATTACGAGCCGGCGTCCACCGAGGACGCGGATCTCCAAACGTCCTTGAACAAATTGGGCAAGGCCGCCGATGAGGTGTTCGAGGCGCTTGGACGCGCGACCCGGGATCCCGACGTGCGGCAAGGCACCCGCCAGGCGGCGAGATCCTTTGGCTCGGCCCTTGCGGAGACCTTCAAGGACGTGGCCGACGAGCTCGCCGCGGCGCTCCGCAACAAGGATTCGGCGCCGCCCCGCTAGAGCTGCCTCAGCGTCCTCAGGTCAGGTGCGAGCCGGCGCGCTGGTCTTCGACGCGTAGTAGCTGCGCCATATCAGGCGGTGCAGCGGCAGCCACCTTGGGATATCACGCAGGATCGGGATGAACGGCACCAGCGCAAACAGGACCGTGAGGGACGTCATGATGAGGATGATTCCCAGGTCAGCGTTGCCTCCGTTCAGCCCAAGAAAGCCGGTGTCGCTCGTGAAGGGGGGGACCTGGTACCAGAAGCTGAAGAGCCACAGCCAAGTCTGGCCAGGGTACTGGCCCGTCTCATTCATCACGCCCCATCGGTCGCCGGCAAGGTTGGCATCTGCGACCAGGCCTTCGAGGTATCCGCTATCGCCGATGAAGAGAAGCGGCTGCGTGTAGTCGGTCTGGTAGAAGCGCCCGTTTATGACCAGAAGGCCGTCCAGACCGCCGGATTGCGCTACTCCCAAAAGGCTCGACATCATCGCCGGCAGCGGTCCGTAGTCGCCGGCGGCGACTGACACCTTGCCATCGGCCAGCGTGGCGTCGGGCAGCGCTGTCGAATAGGCGTCGAGCCACTTGGCCTGCTGGTCTGCGGTCGCGCCCTCCCACTTGCTCAGCGCCGCACCGAGCGTGTTGTCGGCGACGGTCGCGCGCTTCAGGGGCTCGATCACAAACGCATTGGCCGAGTCGACCGGGATGCGCACGCCGAACCAAGCCTGAGGCGCGATCGGGCCCCACCTCTGGTACGCGTCGGGCGTCGAGTTGTACGGCTGCCCGTATCCGGCGCTCCCGGTCGTGCCGGCAAGCTCGCCGGTCGCGGTGGTGACAAAGTCGACAGGATCGGTTTGCGACCACGTGGCGATGGTCACGGGGGGGACGTCAGGAGATGAAAGAAAGGCCGCAAGGACAATGGCGAGCACGCCGAAACCGGCGAGCGCGAGGGCGAGCTCCTTGACGAGGTCATACGGAACCATACGGACGCCGCGGTAGTACTCTTCCTGGGTCTCGCCCATCGATTTCTTCATGACCGCGCACCCCCTTCGGCGTCTATAGGCTTCACGACGCCGCGCACCCGCACCAGGACGATGTGCGCCACCACCAGGAAAGTCACGCCAATCGGCAACAGCATCACGTGGAGCCCGTACATCTGGCCGAAGTTCAAGACGTTGAAGAAGGCTCCGGCGCCTGCCGCGTTCATCGCGTCCTTAGCCTCGAGAGCGATGAACTGCCCGTCGAAGTTCTGCTGTGACAGGTAGCCTGTGAATGCGGTCAGGATGCTGGTGCCGAAGATGACCACGCCGATCATCCACGTCGCCGCCCGGCCGTGGCGCCATCCCGCCATGAAGTACTGGCCCCACAGGTGAAGGACCATGAAGAGGAAGAACAGCTGCACGGCCCAGAAGTGAAGGCTGTTGAAGAATAGACCGACGCTGGAGTCATGCCACCACTGCGGCCCGAAGAACGACAGCACCACGCCGCTGACGACGACCCAGACGAGCGCGGCGATCGTGACCACGCCGAAGACGTAGACCCACGAGCCGACGTAATAGGGCTGGCGGTCCGGGAGCAGGTGGTCCATCGGCAGGTGGCGGTCGATGGCCTGGCGGACGCGTAGCGTCCAGCTCGCGGGCTTACTTTGCGTTGACATCGTCGGTCCCCTCCGAGTGTGGGAACGGAGCGATCATCGCGATCGCGAACAGGACGATCATCCCGAGGATGGCAAGAAGGTTCGGCCACGAGATGTAGATGAATCCCCAGTGAAGGTAGGTCGCAGGCGAATCCATAGTCGAAATTCTCCAATGAAGTGGACGTTGAGCGCCAGTCTGAACTCGATTCTGAACCGTCGGCAGGGCTGGTAGTCCCCTCTGGGCCGGGACCTTAGTCCCCCCGAACGCCGCCCTGGGAGCTGCTTGACAGCACCGCGCGAACGTTGCGAGCCACCTCGATATCCTCGTGCGCATGGATCACCAGGGTGCGTACGGACGCGTTGTGAACGCTGATGTCGGCGTCACCGGAGGCCGCAGCGTTCAGCGTCGGGTCGATCGCCAGGCCGAGAAAACCGAGACCATCTGCCGCCGCCGCGCGAACGGCTGGTGCATTTTCGCCCACCCCGCCCGTGAAGACGACAGCGTCGAGACCACCCATCGCGGCGGCCATCGACGCGATGCACGCGCGAAGTCGGTGAACGTAGACGCCAAACGCGAGCGACGCCTTCGCGTCGCCCGATGAGGCGTGCAGCAGAAGCTCGCGCATGTCACCGGTTCCAGCCAGCGCGAGCAAGCCGGATCTCCTGTCGAGTGCATCGTTGAGCTCAGGTTCGGTCAAACCTTCGTGTCTTTCGAGCCAGAGCAGCATTCCCGGGTCGACGCTGCCGGAACGGGTCGCCATCACCAGGCCCTCGAGCGGCGTGAACCCCATCGTGGTGTCCACCGAGCGGCCGCCCGACACGGCTGCGAGCGAGGCGCCGGCGCCGAGGTGGCATGTGACAACGCGCAGCTCGCCCTCTGGTTTGCGGAGCAGCTGCGCGGCCATGCGTGCGGAGTACGAATGTGAGAAGCCGTGAAAGCCATAACGACGAATCCCATGACGCTCTCGCCACTCCTCCGGGATGGCGTAAGTCGATGCTTCCGCCGGCATGTGCGAGTGGAAAGCGGTGTCAAAGCAGGCGATCGCTGGGACTTCGGGAAACGCCCTCCCGGCGACGGCGATTCCTGCGAGTGCCGCCGGCAAGTGCAGGGGGGCCAGGTCGGTGATCGTCGCCAGGTAATCGACCACCTCAGGGCGGATTCGCACGGATGCGGAATAGCGCGAGCCGCCGTGAACCACGCGATGGCCGATTGCTGCGAACCCGTCCATCGTGCTGACTGCCTCTCTCAGTCGCTCGTCTTCGAAGCGCCCGCCCTTTGCGTCAAATTCGCGCGTGGCGAGAATTGCATCGTCCGGTCCGACCAGGCTCACCTTGAGCGAGCTCGATCCGGCGTTGACTACCAGTACGCGCACCTTGCTAGTGCGGCCAGACCCAGTCGCGGATGTCTGGGGCGTCGTCACCAAAGTCCCGCGTGTACTGCCGATGGCGCAGCCGCTCGTCTGCCATGTGCTGGCGCACGTCGGCGGCTTTGGAGCCCAGGCCCGGAACTCGGTCGATCACGTCCATGACCAGGTGGAACCGATCAAGGTCGTTGAGCATGACCATGTCAAACGGAGTCGTCGTCGTCCCTTCTTCCTTGTAGCCGCGCACGTGGATGTTCGCGTGGTTGGTGCGGCGATAGGTGAGCCGGTGGATCAGCCACGGATAGCCGTGATGCGCAAAGATGACCGGCCGGTCGGTGGTGAACAGGCCGTCGAACTCATCGTCCGAGAGACCATGAGGGTGTTCGCTGGCCGGCTGCAGCCGCATGAGGTCGACCACGTTCACGACGCGCACCTTCAGATAGGGGAGGTGGCGCCGCAGGAGGTCGGTCGCGGCGAGCGTCTCGAGCGTCGGTGTATCTCCGGCGCACGCCATCACGACGTCGGGATCGCCGCCCTGGTCGTTGCCCGCCCACTGCCAGATGCCGATTCCGCGAGTGCAGTGTGCAACCGCCGCATCCATTGAAAGGTAGTTGAGCGCGGGCTGCTTGCCCGCCACGATCACGTTGACGTAGTTGCGGCTGCGAAGGCAGTGATCTGCGACCGACAGCAGCGTGTTGGCGTCCGGAGGGAGATAGACACGTATGACCTCGGCCTTCTTGTTGACGACGTAGTCGATGAAGCCGGGATCCTGGTGGGAGAAGCCGTTGTGGTCTTGGCGCCAGACATGCGAAGTGAGCAGGTAGTTGAGAGACGCGATCGGCCGGCGCCACGGGATGTCTCGTGTGACCTTCAGCCACTTGGCGTGCTGGTTGAACATCGAGTCGATGATGTGGATGAAGGCCTCATAGCAGTTGAACAGACCATGGCGGCCGGTGAGCAGGTAGCCCTCGAGCCAACCCTCGCACAGATGCTCGCTCAACACCTCCATGACACGACCATCCGGGCTCAGGTGGTCGTCGCCTGGCAGGATCTCCGCGTCCCACGCTCGGTCGGTCGCTTCGAAGACGGCGCCGAGCCGGTTGGAGGTGGTTTCGTCTGGGCCCATGATCCGGAAGTTGTCCGGGTTGCGGACGATCACGTCGCGCAGATATGCGCCGAGCACACGAGTCGCTTCGCTCTTGGTGATGCTGGGCTTGGGAACCTTCACCGCGTAGTCGCGGAAGTCGGGCAGCCGGAGATCCTCCAGCAGGGCTCCGCCGTTGGCATGAGGGTTGGCGCTCATTCGTCGGGCGCCGAGCGGTGGCAACTCGGCAAGCTCCGGGACCAGGCGTCCGTTGGCGTCAAAGAGCTCCTCTGGGCGGTAGCTGCGCATCCATTCTTCAAGGATCTGAATGTGCTCCGGCCTGGCCTGGAAGTCGGTGACCGGGACCTGATGGGCGCGGAATGTGCCCTCGACCGGTAGCCCGTCGACAGTTTTGGGTCCTGTCCAGCCTTTGGGCGTGCGAAGCACGATCATCGGCCAGCGGGGCTGCGCGCTCGCGCCGCCCGCTCGAGCTTCGCGTTGGATGCGTGCAACCTCGTTGAGGCAGATATCCAGGGTGGCCGCCATGGCCTGATGCACGGCCTCCGGCTCGTCTCCGGTGACGAACACCGGCGCATGCCCATAGCCCTCGAGCAGCCTGGTCAGCTCCGCCTCGGGTATTCGCGCCAGCACCGTCGGGTTGGCGATCTTGTACCCGTTCAGATGCAGGATGGGTAGAACTGCGCCGTCGCGACGCGGATTCACGAACTTGTTCGAATGCCAGCTCGCGGCCAGCGGTCCGGTCTCCGCCTCGCCGTCGCCGACGACACAGAACACCGTCAGGCCGGGGTTGTCGAACACCGCGCCGTACGCATGCACCAAGGCGTAACCGAGCTCGCCGCCCTCGTGGATTGAGCCGGGCGTTTCAGGGGCGACATGGCTCGGGATGCCACCCGGAAACGAGAACTGCCGAAACAGCTTGCGCAGGCCGGCGGCGTCGCGTGTGATGTTCGAGTAGACCTCGGTGTAAGTGCCCTCCAGGTAGGCGTTGGCGACCGCCGCCGGGCCACCATGACCCGGGCCCATGATGTAGATCGCGTCGAGGTCGCGTTCTTTGATCACCCGATTCACGTGTGCGTAGATCAGGTTCAGGCCAGGGGTTGTTCCCCAGTGGCCGAGCAGGCGCGGCTTGATGTGCTCGAGCTTGATAGGCTCGGTCAGCAGCGGGTTGTCCAGCAGGTAGATCTGCCCGGCAGATAGGTAGTTGGCGGCCCTCCAGTAGGCGTCGATCTTGTACAGATCCTCGGCGCTCAAGGGCTGCGCGGCCACGTTCGCGGGGCGTCTATCTGGCATTTCGCCTCACGCGGTCCATGATGCCTCAGCCCGAGCTTCGACTCCGGGCCAATGGCTCATATGCTGAGAGGTACGAAACCGCAGATCGAAGTTACCGGCGGGCGGCCCAAGGTACACCGGCCGCTACAGCGTCCAGGCCGATCGGCTTCCAGCCACGAGCTGCTGGACTGGATGCCGGACGGCGTCGTGCTCGTCGACGCGAATGGCACCATCACCTATGCCAACCGGCGTGCTGAAAAGATCACAGGCTATAAGCGACACGAGCTCCAGGGGCGCCCGATCGAGCTCCTCGTGCCCCAGCGCCTAAGGGCAATCCACAAAGTGCACCGCCGAGACTATTCCACGCGTCCTGCGCCCCGATCCATGGGGGCTGTGGCGCACGATTTCACCGTTCGGCGCAAGGATGGGAGCGAGTTCTCCGCCGACATCGCGCTTGGTCCAATCAAGGGCGACGGACGGCCGGGCGTCGTGGCCGTCATCCGAGACATCACGGAGCGTCGGAGATTCGAGGTCCTGCTCGAGCACCAGGCGCTGCACGACCCGCTCACCGGCCTCGCCAA
>JBGQGI010000029.1:0-10210 GCA_041497375.1 Candidatus Dormibacteraceae bacterium
CCAGGACGTCGCGCGGGTCCGCGCGCTCCGGATAAGCGGCGATCAGCAGCTCAGGCTCCTCCTCCAGCGGGATGTCTTTGGCGCTGTGCACGGCCATGTCGATTTCGCCCGCGACAAGTGCGCGTGCGATCGCGGCCACGAACACGCCTTCGCCCGGGGACATGTCGACAGAGCGAATGTCGCCCTCGGTCACGATCCGAACCAGCTCAACCTCGTGGCCCGCCTCACGGAGGCGCCGGGTGAAAAGCTCGCTCTGAACCAATGCCAGCTTTGAGCCGCGCGTACCCAATCGAAGGTTCACGTGCCGCGCTCCAGCCAACCGACATACTCGCGCGTCTTCGAGGCCACGACTCGTCCTGCCTCGTCGATGTAGCCGCGCGGAAGAGCCGGTAAGCGGACATACAGATCGTCGATGCCGAGAAAGTCACCGTTGGCGCGCGCCCTGACAGCCTCGGGAACGGCGGTCGGCGCCGAAATATCCGCGATTGGCGGCAGCTCACCGGCTCGTGGCAGCAGCTCGTGCCAAACTCCGGCGAGCGCCACCGCGATGGCGGCGCTTTTCACGGCGAGCTTCGCGCCGTCCGCGAGGTCGATCCCTTGACCGCCGTAAACCTGGGCCAGGCGCTTGGCTCTGGTCACGTCCCTGCTCGCGATGGTAACGTCGCCTCCCGCCAGCCTGGCGGAGTGAGCGAGAGAAGATCCCATCCGGCCGGCACCGACGACAAGGACTGAGCCGCCCCCAAGAGTCGATCTCTCCGCCAGCCAGGCCACCGCCCTCTGAGCCAGGTTGCCGCTGGAGGCGGTCCGGCCGGCGCGCGCGCGGCGGCCGGCGGCAATCGCCGTTTCGAACCATCGCTGCAGACGGCGATCCACCGCGCGCGAGGCTCGCGCCTGGCCCAATGCCTCCCGAACCTGGTGTAGGACCTCGTCCTCGCCGACGATCGCGCTCTCCAACCCGGTCGCGACACGGATCAGGTGCCGCACCGCCTCCTCACCCGCTTCAACCTGGAGCGACGCGTGGAGGTCCGGCCTGGCGCCGAACCCGTAAAGCTCCACCCGGTGGCAGGTGCTCAGCAGGATCCACTCAGGGTGACCTTCGATTTGCGTTTCCACCGCTCGCGCAAGCTCCGCTCGCTCATCTGCGGTGGCGGTATCCGCCTGAACCGCCATCACCCAAGGCTCCTGATCGGACATCAGGCCTTGTCGGCGTGGCCGCTCATGAGGGCCACCAGCAGGCGGTCTGCGGCGCTTTCGGCTTCGACCAGGAGCAACGTTGCCTCCCGCGTGTCGAGCCGCCGCCGCCGGGCGATGCTCGCAAGCTCGCCAACGAAAGCCCCCCGAAATCGAACGAAAGCCTCGACTGTCTCTGAAAGCGAGGCGCCTAGAGCTGCAGCCCGCTGCCCGTACTCAAAGGCCCAGGCGCCGGCCTGCTCCAGCTTCTCCGGCGATCGCTGTGGACCTTCCTCATCGAGGTGCTCCAAAAGCGTCGCGAGCAAACGGTGACCTCGCTCGCGAAGCTCGGCCCGTTGGGCGTCGGACAGGGCCGCGAGCCAGGGCGAAGCGACCGGCTGGCCCACCGGCCTTGCCCGCTTGTAAACCCGTGCCACGCGCACGGCGGCGGCTCCGAGGCCGGTGAGTGGCGGCCGGCGAACCCGGGATTGGGGCACAAGGCCCTCGATCACAGTCCGCGGGAACCGTCGATGCCCTCCTGGCGTCACGAACGCGGCGACGTCTCCATGGTCCGCCCAGCGACGCAAGGTAGCCGGGGTGACGCCCAGCAGGCGACTCGCCTCGCCGAGACTGAGCCAGGGTGACCGAGCCGAGCGGGCCAAAGTGCTCAACCGCCAAATTATGCTGAAAACTATCTAAACCTTGCAAGCGGTTGGCCAGGCGCATGGCCTGGGGGTTCGAACCGCATGCTTGAGTGCGAATGAGCGAAAGGCACGCTCTGATGTGGTCCGGCGGCAAAGACAGCGCCCTCGCGCTAGACCGAGCTATCAGGTCGGGAATCGTAGTTGACCGCTTGCTCTCCTTTTATGACAGTGCGACACGGCGGGTTCGCTTTCACTCCACCCGGGTCGAGATGCTGGAGGCCCAGGCCGCCGCGATCGGGATCGATCTCCACGCCATCCCGACCAGTTGGCCCGAGATGGAAGCCAACCTCCGACATGAGCTGTCGTCGCTTCGCGACGAAGGATTCAGTGGGGTCGTCCTCGGCGACATCCACCTGGCGGACGTGCGGGCTTGGTATGAAGAGCGTGTCAACGCTGCCGGACTGAACCACGTCGAGCCGATCTGGGGCGAGTCGCCTCAACTTCTCCTAAAGGAGTTCGTGTCGTCGGGCGGTCGTGCAGTGATCACTTGCGTGGAGCTGGCGAAGCTGGACGAGTCATGGCTCGGCCGTGTCATCGACGACCGCTTCGCTTCTGAGATCGCAAGGACTGGCGTCGACGCCTGCGGCGAGAACGGTGAGTATCACTCGTTCGCGTTCGCCGGCCCCGTGTTCAGGCAGCCGCTGTCCTGGAGCGCCGGTGAGCGACGCCTGGATTCAGGCTTCGCCCAGCTCGATCTCACCGAAGGTGCCTGAGGCTCTCTTGCGGCTCAGTGCCAATCGGGTGAGTCGAGGCCTGCCTCGAGCCAATCGATAATCGCTCCCACTTTCACCCAGTCTTCGGCCTTGCGAGCCGCAATCACTTCGCGCAGTGCATGCGGCTCCCAGGCGAGCAGCGCTTCGGCGCCGGAGCTTGCATAGCGGACCAGCGCGTGGTGGACAACATTTTTATAAGCAAGACCGGTGTTTCGGGCGAGGTTCTCCAGGGTCGGCCGCGGGTCGACCAGTCGCGAGAGCGCGACGGAGTCCCGGAAGTTCTGGTTCGAGTCTCGAGCAGCCATCTGGCACAACGTACCGGACTGAAGACGCTTGGCACTGGCGCATGCGGTGGGCGAGATAGGGCACCAGATCACATCCCCGAGCGGTGACAGCCATGAAGACAGCCAAGGCAGCGGATCATCGCGGGCGATGGCAACAATCACGGAAAACGAGTGCATCCGACTGAACTTGTGCGAGCGTTTATGGATGGCCATGGACCCTCGCCCCGCGGTCTTCAAAACCGTTTGCGGGGCGCTGCAACGCGTCCTGGGTGGGTTCGATTCCCATCCATCCCCGCCACTGTGCGAGGCGGTGACAACCGACTCTTGCTGATGCTGTTATGGCGCGGCACCTACGATTCATCCGTGTGGTACTCAGCCTGAAGGCCGAAGGACTTGCCCACCGGCTCGACAACAACCCGATCCTGACGAGCGCCGACGTGGCGCCTTCGCAAGCAGCCCTGGAGGTCGTCTCCGTGTTCAACGCCGCCGCGGCACAGGTTGGCGGGGAGACGATCCTGCTCCTGCGCGTCGGGGAATGTCCTCGCCTCATGACAGGCCTGCTGCCCCCCACCGCAAGGACGCTGGACCTCTCGGCTCCGCAAGAAAAGCTCGAACCCCTTCCACCAGGGACTCTGGGTGAGGACGTGATCGGGATCGCATACCTGGACACGGCCGCGATCCCTCCGCGCGTGGTTGTCGCATACGTGCGCAAGGATCTTCCTGGGCTCGACCTCAGCGATCCACGTGCCATCCGGGTCACCAAGCCGGCAGCGAACCCGGGGGGGCGGCCCGAGGTCAGGGACTACCTGACGCAGATATCGCATCTGCGTGTGGCGCGCAGCACCGACGGGGCGCATTTTGTGGCCGATCGACTCCCCGCGCTGGTGCCCGCTGACTCCTTCGAAGAGTACGGATGCGAAGACCCTCGGGCGACGCTGATCGACGGCGTTTGGCACATCACCTACGTTTCGGTCGCCTCGGTCGGCATCACGACCAGCCGGCTCACGACGACCGACTTCAAAACCTTCGAGCGGCGCGGCCTCATGTTCCTACCCGACCACAAGGACGTGGTGATCTTCCCAGGCCGCGTGCGGGGCCGTTACGTCGCGCTGACCAGGCCCATGCCCGCGTCGTTCAACCGCGTGCTCGGGATCTGGATCGCTTTTTCCGACGACCTGGTGAGCTGGGGCGGCCACCGCCCCCTGGCGTTGCCTCGTCACGGCATGTGGGATGGGGTGCGCACCGGCGCCGGCGCGGTACCATTCCGCGTGCCTGAGGGCTGGCTGGAGCTCTACCACGGCGTGGACTCCGACGGTCGCTACGCGATGGGCGCGTTGCTCATGGATGCCGAGGATCCGGCGCGGGTCATCGCTCGCTCGCCGGAGCCGATCCTCGTGCCGACGGCGGACTACGAGCGTATGGGCTTCTACAGCAACACTGTCTTCTCTTGCGGTCACGTCCCGCTCGACGACAGGGGCGAGCGGATTCGGATGTACTACGGCGCCGCCGATTGCCGCATGGCGGCGGCCGACTTCGACGTGAAAGAGATCGTCGCTTCGCTGGCGTCTTGTTGAGGCAGCTCGCCGCGCTGACGCGGCCGTTGCCGGCGGCCGGGCCGCGCGCCTTGGCGTTGGCCGTCTACTCCGGTTCGGTGGGCGAGCACTTCGAAGCGCGAGAAACCGGCGTTGAGGGCGTCGCATGCGTGGACGATGCGGCGCGTGCGTGTGGGCTCATGTACAGGCTCTGGGCTGCCACCGGAAACGATGCGCTCAGGCGGTGGGCCGAGGGTCTGCTCGACTTCGTGCTCTGGATGAACGATGGCGACGGCCACTGGCACAACTTCATCTATGACTGGCATGGCGCTCGAAACACCGGCGGCCTCACCTCGGCTGGCGGGATCAACTTCTGGCAGGCGCGCGCAACCTGTGCGCTCGCCGAGGTGAGCTTGCTACTGGAGCAGGACTTCGCACGCGATGTCCTGACCGACGCTCTGGATGCCGCGGCGTCCGCATCCCCTCCATCAGACGTTCGTTGCATTCACGCACTGGGCGCGCTGTACCTTCTCAAGCGGTCGCCGGATCCCGGGCTTTCAATGCGCCTCGCGGCCTGGTGTGATGAGCTCATCGCATGCCAGCGCGGCGGAATGCTGATGAACTCGCCCGACGAGCGCGGTCACCCCCACCTCTGGGGCCACATACAGGAAGCCGTGCTCGTCGATGCGTCCGTCGTGCTGGACAGAACCGATCTGCTCACGATCGCCGTTGACAGCGCCGACGCAGTGTTTCCGGAGGTGATCGAGTCTGGCTTCGACCTCCCCCACGTCCACAGCTATGACGTGCAGTCGGCGGTGTTCGTCATGGATCGGCTGGCCGAAGTCACGGGCAGGCCCCGATACTTGGAGCTGGCGCAGAAGGCCCGTGGCTGGTTTGACGGCCGCAACCCGGCCGGCGCCGCCATCTTTGACCGAGCTAGCGGCCGCGTCGCGGATGGACTCGACGACGGTCGCGTGAGTGATCGTTCCGGGGCGGAGGCGAATGTCACCGCCGGCCTGGCGCTGCTGAACGATCCGGGCACCCTATCAACCGCGCAAAGCTGGTCGGGGGTCTGGTAACTCGCCGTCCAACAGATGCACGCAGCCGCCTGCAACCACTGCGCCAAGTGCCAAAGGTCCTGTTCTGGGCAGGGCGTTTGCGGCTGGATTGGATCCTGTTGCAATGCATGCTGTAAGCATGGAGAGGCGCAGGGCGCCGGACCAGTTGATCGAGGTGGTGCCGGCCGATGAATGTCTTCTTCTGCTTGGATCTCATGACCTCGGCCGTATAGCGTTCGCCGTCGAGGGCCAGCCTGAGGTCTTTCCAGTCAATTACGCGATGGAGGGTCGCGTCATCGTGTTCCGCACCGGTGCGGGAACCAAGCTCGACTTTGTCCCCAAAACCCGGCTCGCTTTCGAAGTCGACGAATGGGACCCCAAGCTGGGCATAGGCTGGAGCGTCGTCGTCAAGGGCCTGGCGGAAGATATCACCCGAAACCTGGGTCGTACCGCCGAGCACATTCGAAAAGCACCGGTGCATCCGGTGGCGCCCGGCGAGCGGTGGCACTGGCTGGCCATCCAGCCCTCGGAGATTTCAGGTCGACGCTTCAAGGTGGTGGCGAGGCCGCAGCGCCGCGCTCGCGACTGGCGTCCCTCACCTCCCGGAGACTACCGGCGCGGCTAGCATGGTCATGAGTGTCAGGTACGCAAACCAAGCGGCGCTGCGTCGCCATAGGACGCTGCCACCACGCCACCACCCGATCCGTCCCATCGGTCGGTTGCACGACCCGGCGCCCGGCCTGAGAATCGTATTTGTCTCCTCGAGTCTGCCCCGCCGCTGCGGCATAGCAACTTTCACGGCGGACCTGTTGGCCGCCGTCAAGGCAGCTGATCCGCGCGTAGCGTGCACCGTGGCGGCGATCGACGAGCCCAATGCGGCACGGCCGTACGGCGGCGAGGTTCGCTGGCGCATCAGGCAGGGGGAGGCGAGCAACTACCGCGCCGCGGCAGAAGCGATCAACCGCTCGAGCGCTGACATCGTGAACGTGCAGCACGAATTCGGGCTCTACGGGACGTGGACAGACGGCGTGTATGAGGACCACCTGCGCCCCTTCCTCGAAGCTCTACGGAAGCCGGTGATCGTCACCCTGCACACGGTGCCACCCGAGCCGACGCCCTCGATGCGGGAAGCGATCCGCTCGGCGGCTGAGCTGAGTGACGGGATCGTCGTGATGGCCCAGGTGGCGGCCGGCATCCTCGCCCACAGCTATGGCATCGCCAAGGTGCCAGTTGTAATTCCGCACGGCATGCCGGCGATCCATCCTCACGGCCGAGGCCGGATGAAGAAGAAGCTGGGCGTGCCCCACCGGACGATCATCTCGACCTTTGGCCTGGTGGACCCTCGCAAGGGCATCGAATACATGATCGAGGCCATGGCGGCGATCGTCGTGCGCCATCCGGAGGCCCTCTACTTGATCGCGGGCCAGACCCACCCCGAGCTACGCCGCCACGACGGCGAGAGATATCGGAATCACCTTGTCGAGACGGTCAAGCGCCTCGGGCTTGAAGACCACGTCTCCTTCATCGATGAATACTTGGCGCAGCGAGACGTCATCGAGCTGCTCCTGGCAAGCGACGTTTATGTCACGCCATACCTCGACCCTCAGCAGATAACCAGCGGCACTCTTGCCTACGCGTTGGGAGCCGGCAAAGCCATCGTGTCGACGGCATACCTGCACGCCAAGGAAGCCCTGGCCGGCGGGCGCGGAATCCTCGTCCCGTTTCGAGATTCGGCAGCGCTGGCGGAGGCGGTCAACTCGCTGCTCGACCAGCCGGAACGCAGGCAGGCCTTCGAACAGGCCTCCTATACCTACGCGAGCGACATGGCGTGGCCGCGGACGGGTGAGCACTGGCTGGCGCTGATGCGCCTGGTCGCCCTCTCGTCACTGGCGAAATCCCACCGGTCGTCCCTCGGCCCTTGATGGTACCGCGCAGGGACTACGAGATAGGGCTGAGTTAGAAGCCGCTGTGGCGCGCCCATTTCGCACGGGAGCCGGCGGATTCTCACTGTTCTTGACGCCGGCCGGACTCTGACCCCGAGTCGGGCTACATCAAGCGACCCTACCCGAGAGACCAACCGGAAGGCCCGAAACGGTCATGGCGCTGGGGAAGCGGCTCGCCGCGGCTTCCAACACCAGCTGACGAGGAAAGCGACGCCACGAAGAGGTGGCGCCGCCCTCGCTTGCTGATCCACCGGGACTTTTGGTCGGGCTGAGGGATAGTAAGGGTGAGTGAGCATCGCCCCATTGCTGGTTCAGGACGCGCTTGCCGGCGACCAGCAGGCCTTCATCCGCCTTGTGGAGCCGCTCCTTCCGGCTGCCTACCGCCTCGCCGTCGGGATGCTTCGATCCGAAACCGAGGCTGAGGATGCGGTGCAGGAGGCAATGCTCAAGGCGTGGCGGAGCTTTGGTCGATTCCGCCGCGACTCTGACCTCAAGCCATGGCTCTTTACCATCGTCGCCAACGAGTGCCGGCGCCAACGGAGGAGCAGGTGGTGGTCGGTCGTCAAGTGGCCACGCGGTCCGGAGCTGGTCAAATCGAGCCTAGTTGAGCCGGACACCGCGGACCTGCGGATGGCCCTGTACCGCCTGCCGCATGAGCAGCGGTTGGTGCTCGTACTTCGGTACTACCTCGACCTGCCCTTTCCCGAGGTCGCGCAAGCGCTGGGAATTTCGACCAAGGCAGCCAAATCGCGCACTTATCGGGCGCTCGAACGCTTGCGTTTGAGCCCGGAGGTACTGACCGATGAATGAAGCCAGGATTCGTGAGCGCTTGCACGACGCGATTGGTGATGCGAGTTATCCGGCCGCCTTGTCGAGCCGGGTGGAGAGCCGGCTCAGCGAGCCGGTGAACGAACAGCATCCGCGCGCGATTGCGCTGGCGGCAGCGATCCTTGCTTTGGCGATTGTGGCGGTGCTGTTGGGCCCGCGACTTCTGACGTGGCGCTCGATCGTCCCCGGCGGCTCAGCGCCGCCCGCCGCCGGTTGCCCGCTGCCTCTCCCTTCCCCAGAGGTCGGCGGCATACTCGCGCTCATTCCCCCAGGAGACTTTGATGCCGCGGGGCTGAGCAGCGCCACCGCGCTGGTCACACCCTGTCGGCTGAACGCGGCGAACGGGGCCCGCAAGCTCACCTTTATCGGCGCTTACGCCGACCCTGCCCGCACAGTGTTGCTGTTTTCGACCAATCCTGGCCAACAGCCATGCCAATATCCAGGCCAGTATGCCCGTTGTTTCACGATCCCTCCGACAATTTCAATCAGCGACGACCATGGCTTGATCAATGCATTTTCGTCAACCGGAGGCGGCCTCCCCGACGAATATTTCTTCTCTCTTGACGCCGGACCTCGGCCCGGCGCGGACGGCATCGCCAATCTCACCGTCACGGTCCCCGGCTTTTCGCCCAACGGGCCCGCAGACGGCTCACAGCCCGCGCCCGGCGAATGGGTCTTCTCGTTGGCGCTGAAGGTGCAGCCGTCGGTCACGATCGGGGCGGTGCCGAGTCAGTTCGACCTCGGCTCGTGGAAGGTGAAGACGGAGGCGGCCGAAGTCACTCCGAGCGTCATTCACATTCAGACCGTGATAAACGGGGCCTTGGTCACGGACGTCGTCTCGACGACCGTGGTTCTTCTCGATTCGTCCGGCACGCCTGTCAACCCGATCGTTAGCAGCGCGGCGGTGACCGTACCAAAGCAGCAGTTGAATACGACCAACGACAAGATCACACGGGTCAACTACCAGTGGCTCCGTCCCGCAGCCGGGGGCACCTACCAACTGAAATTCGCTGGCGGTGGTGGGGCGCGGACGATCAACATCAACGTTGATCCGCCCGACCCGAACGCTAAGGTCCGGTGTCTGAAGCCAGCCACTTGTGCTATTGGAGCGGGCCTTGGACCTACGCCAACTTTCCCGATGGCGCCTGAATCGCTCACTCTGGATGGATTCCTGACCACGACCCTCACCAGCGGCCCGAACTGGTGCAGCATAGGAGGTGATTCGTCCGGAACAATGTTTATTTTCGGAACTTACTTTCAGGTAGATGGGGTGTGGTTGTACTCGTTAGATATCCGCTCGGATCCAAACTTGAGGCCGTACAGCGGACCGGGAACTTATACAGCGATCGCCTGGCTGTACGGGCCAACCCAAAGACTCTATGCGGGCGCCGTCTCGCTGACCGTGACCGCTGATCACTATCCCGGTCCGTACCGTGGGAGCGTCCAGGGCACGCTCGACCGCGTCGGAACCACCACCCAGCAGCCGCACCTGTCCGTGAGCGGCACCTGGACTTGCACGGCAACCGCCCCCTGACCGGGCGATGTGATTCGCGAAATGCTCTGCGTCATTCTGTCTCACGTGCTTGAGCCCGCGCCGCCTCGTTGCTGCATTTGCCTGTCGCCCCTAAAATGGGAGCGTTCGCTGGAAGACGATCCGGCGGGCTCCCAGACGGTTAATGGACCGTTGGGTTAAGGGCCCTTTCGGGCCGGTTCTGAATTCAACACGACCCCAGGGGTCTTCAAAACCGTTTGCGGGGCGCCGCTGAGGCGACCTGGGTGGGTTCGATTCCCATCCATCCCCGCCAAATTTCGGCGGGCCTGATTGCCAAGTTGACAGCCACGCCAGCGAACCCGACCGATTGACGATCCAGCTGGTTTGGATGAGACTGGAACGAATCCCGCCGTCTCTTCATGGTGGGTTGGCCTGCTGACGGAGGTGCGTCGGACAAATGGAACTCATCAATCCGGTGATCAAGGC
>JBGQGI010000030.1:0-10182 GCA_041497375.1 Candidatus Dormibacteraceae bacterium
AGCGTCTGGGGTTCGCGAGTGCTGCGCGTCAAGGGCCGCTCGTCGGGCGAGTGGCGAAGCGCGCCGGTGAACCTCCTCACGCACGAGGGCAAGCAATACCTGGTGGCGCCGCGAGGCCAGACGCAGTGGGTCCGCAACATTCGCGTCTCGGGCACTGGCGAGCTGCTAGTCGGCAGCAAGGCGCAATCCTTTCGAGCGGTTGAGATCGACGACGGCGAGAAGATCCCGATCCTGCGGGCTTACCTCAAGCGGTGGAAGGCCGAGGTCGGGGTGTTCTTCAACGGCGTTTCGGCCGACTCGCCCGAGCCGGACTTGCGGCGGATCGCGCCCGACCACCCGGTTTTTCGGGTGGAGGCGGCAACGCCGCCGGAGACGGCGTAGCCGGGCCCGCTCGCAGGCTGGCCTTGACCGGCGGAGGCGCGGCCTCCCAGGCGTTCTGCGCTTCGGCGCTGTCCTCGTAAACAAGATCTCTTGGTTTCATCAAGCGCCACCGCTCGATCCACGATCCCTGGATCTCCGGCTGTCCCGGCTCGAGCGCCAGCGTCCTTACGGCTTTCTCCACCCTGGCGGTGAACCGTCGCGAGCCCTCGGCAGGCTCAGGCGTCATGGGCTTACCGATGCGCACGCGCACCGGGCCCGGCAGCGGCAGCTGCTGGCCCTTCGGCATGATCTGGTACGCACCCCTGATGTGCATCGGCACGACAGGCGTCCCCGTCTCGTTCGCCAGGTGGCCGACCCCAGGTTTGAACTCGTGGATGCGCCCGTCCGGTGAGCGGCTGCCCTCCGGGAAGAGCACCAGGTTCCAGCCTGACTTCAGAAGCTGGCTCGAGCTGTGGAGCTGGGCCTGCGCGCCTCCCGTCCGCGAAAACGGGAACGTGTTGAGAAACAGGCTGACGATGTTGCCGAGCAGCGGTCGCTTGAACCAGTAGTCGGCTGCCGCGGCCACCACCGTTCGATCGCGAGCCCGGTCGCCGAGGGCGTGGAGGATCAGCGAGGTGTCGGCGTGGCTCGAGTGGTTGGCGGCGAAGATCACCGGCCGCTCGAGGTCACGCACCCACTCGCGCCCCTCGACCTTGGGATGCGCCATCGCCTCGATGAAGGGCAGCAGAAGACCGCGCTGGATGAGGAAGCGAATCGTTCTGACCGGTTCCTGCCGGGCCCAGCCGAGGTCGCTCGCCCGCGCCGGCACGACGTCTCCTTGCTCCGGCCAGGTGCGCGGGCGAGGCGAGTCCCAGTGCCAACCTCGTCGAACGCGGCGCACATCTCGAACCGCCTCCCCGACGGCATCCGCGAGCCGCGTGACGCCTGCGCCGGAGTACCAGGTCATCGGCTAGATACCAGCGTGGCCGGGGCGGCCGGGTTTATCCCGGCCGCGGCTTTGCTTCTTCAATTTGCCTCCAACGCGGCAATGCGTAGTCACTCAGTTAATCCCCACCTTCTCGGAGAGAGAGCATGAGAGGGAACCGCCCGGGTTCCCTTTCATTTCTCATTCCACCTCGGCGAGAAGGATCGGGGGCATGCGCATGTGGGTCACGCTTGGGTAACGGCCCACCGTCTGCTCAGCCATCTCGAACGCGTCCTCGAGCGTGCTCGCGCATTTGAAACCAAGGCGGTGCACGACGTCGCGATCGCCCCCGACGATGATGATGTCGCCCGCGTGATCCATCGCGTGAGCTGCCCAGTACCACGCATAGAAAGGATGGGCCCCGTGGTACGCGTGCGACTTGCGGTATAGCTGCCGGAACCACGGGTCCTCGGCGAACCGCTGCTCGTACTTGGTCTCGATCTCCTGCGGGTTCGTGGTGTCGGCTAGCACCTCGTCGTAGAAATCGATGTAGCTCGGGTGCTGCACGGCATCGAACTCGTACCGGCATGGATGGGTGAGGATCGCCACGCCGCCTTTTCTCAAGACCGGCTTGTTCTTGTAGAAGTTGAAGAGGTATCCGAGGCCCATGCACACGACCAGCACCGGGTTCATCGGGGCGTTGACGTTGTAGGGGCCCAGGTACGGCACGCCGATCGTGACGATGTCGGTCTGGCCCTCGACGCGAACGCTGATCTGATTTCGCACAGCCTCCAGCGTCTTCTCATGCACTGCGTCGACCTGACCTGCATGCACGCCGGTCAGCCCGTACGGCGCGCGCATCGCGTGAAAGACGCTGCGCTTGAATGCCGGCGGCGCGATGTCTGTGAACTGCTTCATGCCGAGGAACATGGCCTGGTCCTGCGGTGTCCAGTCGGTCTCACGTTTCTGCATGAAGTTGGCAATCGAAGGAAACGCGTGGTTGTTGACGGTCGTCTCGATGTGGAAGACACGGACCGTGTCCTCGATCAGCTGACCCTGCCTGATGCAGGAGTGATGGAGGGCGGAGTCCGGAGGATTCATGTACGAGAGCGAGCCCATCAGCGTCTTCACGTTGTGATGGACGCGGATCCCGCGGTAGGTGGCGAGGCCGGTCGCCATCGATTTGTGGCCGCCATCCATCGGCACCAGCGTCAAGTTCACGTAAATGACAAGGTCTGACTCGGCGGCGCGCTTGTGCAGAGTGACGTCCTCGCCCGCCGACGTCTTGCCGATGTAGACGTTGGCCTCGGGATCTTCACCGTCGTGCTGGTAGAGGCGATCCGGCCAGAAGGTGCTGAAGATCCGGTCGCCCACGATGTGGCGGATCTCGTCGGCGGTCATTCGCCGGTGTAGGCCCAGCGCCGCGATCAGGTGGATGTCTTCGACCCCGGCCTCCGCCGCCATGTCGATGACCTCTTCCATGACCAGCTGGCGTACGTCGGGGGCGGCCATCGGCGGCAGCGGCAAAGAGAGGTCGTCGAAGGCGATGGTCAGTTTCATGCCGCGACGCAGCAGCGTCTTGAGCGGATCGTCGTCCAGCGGCTTGGCAAGCGCGCGCTTGATGGCGCGCTCGGCGTGGGCTATCGGCTCCAACGGATCGGGTGGATAGACGATGCGAGCGCCGAGCGGCAGCTTCTCCAACCGCACGCCCTCGCCGAAATGAAAGAGCACGGGTGGGGTGTTGCGATCGACCTCGATGACGGCACCAGGACGAGCCACTAGCGCAATCCTCGCAGATCGAATGCGACCTTCACGGCGCCGAGCCTTCCGGCGCTCATCGCATATGCGATGGCATCGCGATATTCGCCAAGCCCGAACAGTGGCCCGGTCAGCTTCTCCAGCTTGAGCTCAGGCGCCGCTTCCAGGGCCAGCTCGAACGTGCGCCTGCCCTTGTGGCTCGGCTCCGAGCCGTACGCGTACGCTCCCATCACCGTCAGCTCACGCTGCCAGATCGGCGCCCAATCCACCTTCTCCTCGCCGGGCATGCCAACCGCAACCACCCTGCCGCCGCCGCGCGTGAAACGCACAGCATCGTTGAGGCTCTCGGCGCTGCCGACGCAATCGAAGGTCACGTCCGCGCCACCCAGGAGCAGCGGCCTGTTCATTCCGTCGAGACGCCTCGCCGCGGTGCCGAAGCGCACGCGCTGATAAACGTCAGCGGGCGCGATGACCTGGTCGGCGCCCAGCTTTCGGGCGAGGTCACGCTGCGCCGGGTGCTTGGCAACCGCGACGAGGCGCTTCGGCGGAGTGAACAGCCTGACGGCGGCGACCGTCAGCAAGCCGATGGTGCCGGCGCCTTGCACGACGACGTAATCGTCCTTGCCGGCGCCACCACGCAACGCTGCATGGATGCAGCAGGCAAACGGCTCGATGAGCACCGCCGCCTCGTCGCTGAGCGCGTCCGCGACCGGATGCAGCTGGCTTGGATGAGCGACGAGCATCTCGCCCCATCCCCCGCCCGTGTCGGCGCAGTACCCGGTTTGCAGGCCGACCTCGATCGGTCCTTCCGTGACGTTGTAGCAAAGTCCAGGGCGGCCTTCGGCGCAGCGAGGGCACGGAGGCTCGATGCCTCTCACCTTGCAGCCCAGGGCCGGCTCGATGACAACGCGGCTGCCGTCGTCCAGCGTGCCCACCACTTCGTGCCCGGGAACGAACGGATAGCTGGTCAGAGGGTCGAGGTATAGCGAGGCGTGGCCCCCGATCGCGGCGAGGTCGGAGCCGCAGATGCCACTCAGGGTCGGCAGCACCCGCACCCAATCGCGCGCGGGCAGCTCCGGCTCGGGGACGTCGCCCAGCTTGAGCATGGAAAGAGCGCTCGTGGCGACGTCGGGACGTCCGCCGGACGCCTTCACGATCGCGAACGCGGGTATCGAGCGCACGAATTGAAGGGCTAGCACCTCAGCGCCTCACCGCCTCCTTGTACTCCGCGGAACGAGGGTCCGGCATCGGGAGTCGCCAGTTTCCTGGCGCCATGCGCCACCGCTCGATTCTCCAGCCGCGTTGGCCGGCCACCTGTGACAGGCGAGCGTCGGGATTCACCGCCACCGGTGTGCCCACCAGCTCGAGCATCCCCAGGTCCGACAAAGAATCCGCGTATGAGAAGCTCTCGGCCAGGACGATACCGTTGCGCGCCGCGTACTCCTCCAGCAGCGTGCCCCGTGCCTCCCCAGCCGGAGGCGGCGACTCCAGGTCGCCCGTCAGCCTTCCGTCCTTTACCAGCAGATGCGCGCAGTCGACCTCGACCTCGAGCAGGTCGGCCAGCGGCTGCACGACGACGTCGAGCGCGCCGGTGAGAAGCAGCACGCGATGCCCCGCACGCTTGTGCTCGCGAATGCGGCGCATGCCTTCCGGATAGATGCGTCGCAACGTCACAGCGTCCAGGGCCTCGCGTCCCAGGCCTTTCATAACCTCGTAGTCGAGGCCCTTGTATTCGCGGTAGAACGTGCGCTGGAAATCTGCGCGCGACCTGCGCTCGAGGTACAGCCATCGGGGCGCCTCGCGCAGCATCTGGGCCATGAACGACGGCCAGTCCTCCAGCGGTTGAGCGCGTAGCCGCATCCACAGGAAGTACTCGACGATGTTCGTCTCGACGAGCGTGCCGTCGACGTCGAACACCGCCAGCACGTCCGACCGGCCGGTGCGCCGCTCGATGGCGGAGCGAACAGTGCTCGTCTCCGGCTTGAGCGCGGTACTCCCGGTCGGTTGCTTGCCCTTACGCACCACGGTCTCCGCGCGGGACATTCGAACGACGGTTGGCATGTGCACGTCTTGGAAGTAGTGATTCCAGTCATAGAGAGCCGGGTCAAACGGAAATTGCTTGCGTTCGTCCGCTGGAACCTTGTCCCACACCTCCATGACGTGGCGTGTATCGAAGATGCAGTCGACCTCCGTATACACGCCATAGAGCTGGATGAGGTTGACCGCGCGTTCCAACCGCTCACGCTCCGCATTCAAGTCGTCCGAAACTTGAGTGACGCCGGCGCCGAACGGCAGCCGCTCGACCACCCATTGCGCTCCTTCGACGAACCGCAGCGCCGTGCTTGCCTGGGCTGAGAGCTGGCCACGAGTCGGGTACTTCCACGTTGGCGTGCCGATCGCCTGTCCGTACTTGTCGCGCAGCGGGTTATTGGTGAAGTAGAGCCTCGCAGCGTCCTCGACCTCGCGGAAGCGCAACGGGTTCCGCGTGCCGGACGCCGCATGGTAAACACGCGGCTTGTCAGCCGGTGGAGGGTTCGAGGCGACCGCCAGCACCGTGTTGACGACAAAATCCGCCGGGATGATGTCGAGCAGCGCATCGGGAAGGCCCGAGAAGTCCTGCAGGATGCCGCGCCCGAAGGCCAGGATCAGCGGCTCCGCCATTCGGAAGCCTTCGAGCCATCCCGGGAATGGTTCGGCGAGCGCGCTCTCGATGATCGATGGTCGAACGATCGAAAGTGGGATGTCGCCATGGAGCTCAACCACGGCATGCTCAGCCATCGCTTTCGTGAACGAGTAGATGTCGGCGAAGCCCATCGAATTGGCGTGAACGCGGCCTCGCTCGATGAGCTTGTCCTTCACCCACCGGTCGCGCAGCCGCTCAGTCGCGCGTGCGACAGCGGGTGTGCCGGCCGGCCCCATCTTCGAGCCCGCCTCGCGGCGAAGTTTCTTCAAGATCTCAGGCCGGCGCGACTCCTCCTCCACCACCGGACGAAGGTTTGCGAGCACCGCTGCTTCGTGACGCCAGTTCAGGCCTGGATCATGAGGAGCCTGTTCCCGTACGAGTCCTCGGAGCATCCCGCCGACGTACGCCGTGGACACGTGGACCAGGTGCGGCCGGTTGCCGGCGGCCTTGAGCGCCTCCACCATGCGCGCCGCGCCCAGCAGGTTGGTCTGAGCGGAAAGGTCTGCGGGGTTGTCGAACTCGACCGCGGCGGCCGAATGGATCACGATCTCGCACGACCGAAGCTGCTCGCGACCGGCATCGGTGAGGCCCAGTCCGTCACGGCCGAGGTCGAGCTCGAGGACCTGGAGCTTCTCCTTCACGAGCTTCGAAAAAGCCTCTTCGCCGAGCTCCTCGCGCAGACGCTTGAAGGCGGGGCTGGCAAGCACCTCGCGTTCCAGCCGTTCGGCTGCCGGCCGGCGGGTGCTGGAGCGGATCGCCAGGTTGATCCGGCCGACCTCGGGGATCGAGCGCAGGCACTTCTCGACTATCGACTTGCCCAGGAAGCCGGTCGTGCCGGTGACCAGGATGGTCTTGCCCCTGAAGGCCTCAGCTATCAAGACCGGTTGATATTAGTTGGCGGCGCAGAACGGCTTACTGCTGCGTACGGCCGTCACGGGCGAGCCAGACGACCTGCGAGCCGTTGGCATCCTTCCAGCCGAGGTCGGTGGTGACCGACGCCCAGAACCAGTAGAACCGGCCGGGCGGGCCGTGAAAAACCGCCCTGCCCGCGGGCACCTTGCCCGTCCACTTCTTGAAAAGACCGTCAGGCCCCACTGAATAAACGACGAACGTGTCGCCGCTGCCAGGGCTGGACCACGACACGTCGATCGCCGTGGGGTCACTCGGGCTCGCGACCGCGACGATCGCGACCCTGGGCATCGGGACGTTCGCGTAGCGAGGTGACCCCGTGAGCCAGAGGTCGCCCACGTCCTTCGGGTACGGGTCGGGATACGACCCGCCCCAGCCGTAAGGATCGACGGGCCCGCCGCCACCGATGTGGTAGACGCCGAAGTGGAGGTGTGGCCCAGTCGCGGTGCCGGTGCTGCCGGACAGCCCGATGACCTGGCCTCGGCGCACCTGCTGTCCGACCGAAACGTCCAGGCGGGACAGGTGGCCGTAGTACGTCAACAATCCGTTGCCGTGGTTGATCTCGATAGTCAGTCCGCTCAAGCACGAATGGCACGAGGGCACGGCCCAGCCGGAGAGCATCACCACGCCGCCCGCCGCGGCCGCCACCGGTTCGTAGTACAGGCCGTAGTCATAGCCGTCGTGCCCGTCGTAGTAGATGTAGTCCTGGCCGCCGGGGGTCTGCGCATAGCCGGCATCAAACGTTGGATCCGGCCCGCCCACCTTTGACGATGTGATGGTTCCGTCGTACCTGCACGTCTGGCCGTTGGTCGCGTAATCCGGCGAGCAGTGATCGAAGATCGACGTGATGTATTGCGGGCCCATGAACGGGAGCGTGAGGAACGCGCCGGCGGATGGCGCCATCCCCGTCTTGCCCTTGCCACCCTCGATCGGCCCATAGGTCATCTGGCTCGGATAGCTCCAGCGCACGTAGCGGCCGGCTTTCTGGCCCGGAGGCAAGGCGTCGGCCGCCAGCACGGGGACGGCGTGCAGCAGCAGCGTCAGGAGGGTGAGGGTAGAGACCAGGATGCGCATAGCCCTTGAGGGAGAGGCCTCAGTCTATGGCGGCCCAGCTCGCGGCGTCCCGGCGATCTTGTTAACTTTCGCAAATGGCCCGGCCGAGCACGAATTGATGGAGGTACTCAGCCAGGGGCGCGCGGCGGTTTACGAGGAGCCGATCGGCCCGGCGGGCGTGCGCATCCGGGAGCGGCCTCGAACCGAGCCCAAGCCGGGCTTCGTGGCGGTTGCCATCGCCACTGCTTCCATCAACCACCTGGACCTCTGGCTGGCCCATGGTGCGCAACGCGTCACGCCCCCGCGTGTCATCGCCGCCGACGGCGCCGGGGTCGTCCATGCGTCAGGCGACCCGTCGTGGAAGCCGGGTGACGAGGTTGTCATCTTCCCCACTCTCTGCTGCTGGGAGTGCGAATGGTGCAAAGCCGGTGAGAACGTCAAGTGCGCCAGCTTCGGCGTGCTCGGCGAGCATTCGGACGGAACCGCCTGCGAACTGATCCACATCGACGCGCGGAACGTTTTTCGCAAGCCCCGCGGACTCACGTGGGAGGAGGCTGCCGCGTTTCCGCTCACGTTCCTCACAGCCTGGCGGATGCTCACGACGCGGGCCCGGCTTCGCCCCGGCGAGACGGTGCTGGTCGTCGGCGCAGGAGCGGGCGTCGCGGTCGCGGCCATCAACATCGCCAAGCACCTGGGCGCGCGCGTGCTCGCGACGAGCCGTTCTGAAGCCAAGCGCCAGCGGGCCCTGGAGCTCGGCGCCGACGCCGTATTCGATTCCAGCGCCTTCAGCAAGGGCGTCCGCGGGGTGACCAACGACGGCGTCGACGTGGTATTCGAGCACGTCGGGCCGGCCACGCTGGACGAGTCCATGCGTTCCCTCGCGATGGGTGGACGGATCGTGACCTGCGGCTCCACCTCGGGCGTCAAAGCAGAGATCACCATGCCGCGTCTGTTCTTCCGCCAGGCGGACCTGCTTGGATCGACGATGGGCAACGCGTCCGAGTTCGAGGCCGTCCTCAACGCAATCGACGAGGGCCTTCGGCCGGTCGTCGACAGCGTTTACAAGCTGGATCAGGTGCAGGATGCTCTGGCGCGCGTTGACGCTGCAGAACAGTTCGGCAAGGTCGTGCTGTCGGTTGCGATGTAGAGGAGACGTGTTGCGATGAAAGGGTTCAAGGCTTTCCTGCTGCGGGGCAACGTCGTCGACCTGGCCGTTGCGGTGGTCATCGGCGCCGCCTTCACCGCCGTCGTTTCAGCATTCGCAGCCGGATTCATGACACCGCTTATCGCCGTCATCTTCGGCAAGCACGACGCCTTCAGCGGTTTTTCGTTCACGGTCAGCGGCACCTTGTTCACGTTCGGGCCCTTCGTCAACGCGGTGGTCACGTTCGTGATGGTGGCCGCGATCGTCTATTTCTTGATCGTGCTGCCTGTCAACACGCTGATCGAACGCTCGCGGAAAGCTGAGCCGCCCGACCCGACCATCAGAAAATGTCCCGAATGCCTGAGCGACATCCCGACCGCCGCCCGGCGATGCCGGTTCTGCGGCCAGCCGGTGACGGCCTAGGCCTGGCTGTCCAGGCCGGCCAGCTGCGCCACGTGTTCTTCGAGGTGGCGGACCACAAGCATCTGCAACAACTCGCCGACCTCGGCCTGGCGGGTCCCTTCGCGGTTATGGAACTCGACAGTCTTTTCCAGGTCCTCGGGAGTCATCGCCGCCAGCACCACGAGTGCGCGCCCGACCTTTCGGTCGACTTCTCGCCTCAGCTCAATCTCGGAGAGGCCGTCACCTTGAGCAATGCCTTGGCGCCGTAGCGCCGCGCCCTGCTCGTCGCGACCCATCGTGGCCGACCCGTTGATTGCTCGCTGAATCTGCTCCGTCCAGTAATCCAGCATCTCGCTCACGTGGCCGAGAACGTTGCCACGATGCCAGGCCTCGCCTGTCGCGGGATCGACGGGGCCGGCGCCGCGATCATCGGAGACCGGTGTTCGGGCCAGATCCGCACGCGCCGCCGCAACCCGTTCACGCAAAGCCTGTAGGTCGTGGCTGTCGTTCTGGGGGGGGATGTCCCCCCTCAGAGCATCCGGCCTGGCGGAGCCAGCTCCAGATGCACCCCCCTCGATCTCGTTCATTTGGGAACGACCCACAGCTTGGCAGCTGTGTCGCGGCTGAGGGTCACCGAGCGCTTGCCGGCGCGCACCCGGATCGTGTGGGCGACGCCATCGACCTCGATCACCGAGATGTCGCGGCCAGGCAGAAGCCCGCGCTCGTGCAGGTAAGTCAGCAGGGTCGGCGCCTCGCGCTCTGCGACCTCCGACACACGCGACACCGAGGCGCGTGATCCGGACTCGAGGCTCGCGAGCCGGACCTCTCTGGGCATGGCCTTTGAGAAACCCGGGATCGGGTTGCCATGCGGGCAGGTGGTCGGCCTCCCCAGGACCTCGTAAAGGCGCCGCTCGACGACCTCCGAAACCGCATGCTCCAACCGCGCCG
>JBGQGI010000031.1:0-9985 GCA_041497375.1 Candidatus Dormibacteraceae bacterium
CAGGCCTTCCACAACTTCTCTCTCGTCCCGCCGGGCATGGGCATCTGCCACCAGGTCAACCTCGAGTACGTCGCCAAGGTGGTGCAGGTCCGCGACCTGAAGGGCCACAAGGTGGCGATCCCCGACACCCTCATGGGCACCGACTCGCACACGACGATGGTCAACGGGCTCGGCGTGCTCGGCTGGGGTGTCGGCGGCATCGAGGCGGAGGCCGCCATGCTCGGGCAGCCGGCGTACCTGCCGACCCCGATCGTCGTCGGCGTCCGCTTCAGCGGCGCGCTGCCGGCCGGGTCGACCGCCACCGACCTCGTGCTCACCCTCACCGAGATGCTGCGCAAGCACGGCGTCGTCGAGAAGTTCGTCGAGTTCTGCGGCGACGGTTTGTCCAGCCTGTCGGTGCCCGACCGCGCCACGCTCAGCAACATGTGCCCCGAATACGGCGCCACCTCAGCTTTGTTTCCCGTCGACGAGCAGACGCTCCGCTATCTCGACGTCACCGGACGCAGCCGCGAGCAGATCGAGCTGGTCGAGCGATACACGAAGGAGCAGGGCCTGTTCCGCACCGAGGGTGACAAGACCCCGAAGTTCAGCGAGCTGCTCGAGCTCGACCTCAGCAAGGTGGAACCGAGCCTCGCCGGGCCTAAGCGCCCGCAGGACCGCGCGCCGCTCCCCAAGGTGTGGGAGAGCTTCACGAAGGCGTTCGGCAATGGACCCAAGCCAAGCCCCGTGGCGATCTCTCGCCTCACGGATGAAGGCGGGCCCATCAACGGCCGGGCTTCGGTCGGAGTGGCCACGAAACCGACGGCGAAGCTCGAGAACGGATGCGTCGTCATCGCCGCGATCACCAGCTGCACGAACACCTCCAACCCGTCAGTGATGGTGGCCGCAGGCCTCCTCGCGAAGAAAGCAGTGGAGCTTGGGTTGGAGGTTCGTCCTTACGTGAAGACGAGCCTGGCGCCAGGGTCGCGTGTCGTCACCGATTACCTGGAGAACGCGGGGCTGATGAAGCCGCTCGAGCAGCTCGGCTTCTTCCTGGTCGGCTACGGATGCACGACGTGCATCGGCAACTCGGGCCCGCTTGCGAGCCCCGAGGTCGAAGCGACAGTGACGGCTGAGGACCTGAGCGTCGTCGCGGTGCTGTCGGGCAACCGCAACTTCGAGTCGCGCATACACCCGCTGGTCAAGGCCAGCTACCTCGGCTCTCCGCCACTCGTTGTCGCGTACGCGCTGGCCGGCACCGTCAACATCGACCTCACCAAGGACCCACTGGGCACCACTCGGGATGGCAAGCCCGTGATGCTCTCCGAGCTGTGGCCCTCGCAGGAAGAGGTCAACGAGGTCGTGCAGCGATGCGTGCAGCAGGACATGTTCAAACGCGAGTACTCGCGCATCTTCGAGGGCGACGAGCACTGGAAGCAGATGGATGCGCCGACAGGGCCAATATTCAAGTGGGACGAAAAATCCACGTACGTGCACGAGCCGCCGTACTTCGAAGACTTCGGGCCGGACCCAAAGCCTCTCACCGACATCGAAGGAGCGCGCGCGCTCGCTGTCCTCGGTGACTCGGTGACCACGGACCACATCTCACCCGCGGGCGCGATCCCGCCTGACAGCCCTGCGGGCAAGTACCTCATCGAGAACGGCGTCGAGCGAAGGGACTTCAACAGCTTCGGCGCGCGGCGCGGCAACCACGAGGTGATGGTGCGCGGCACGTTCGGCAACATCCGGCTGCGCAACAAGCTGGTCGAGCGCGAGGGCTACTGGACGGCGCACCTGCCGGACGGCAAGGAGACCACGATCTTCGATGCCTCGCAGCAATACCGCACGGAAGGCGTGCCGCTCGTCGTGATCGCAGGCAAGGAGTACGGCTCAGGTTCTTCGCGTGACTGGGCGGCCAAAGGCCCTCTTCTTCAAGGCGTACGCGCTGTCATCGCGGAGAGCCTGGAGAGAATTCACCGATCCAACCTCGTGGGCATGGGCATCCTGCCCCTCGAGTTCGCGCATGGTGAGAACCTTCAGTCGCTCGGCCTCAGCGGCAAGGAGCGCTTCACGATCCGTGGTCTCGAAGACCTCAAGCCGGGCCAAACCGTCGAGGTCGAAGCGGAGTCAGACGACGGCAAGAAGACTGTCTTCAAGACCCATTCGCGCGTCGACAACGACACCGAGGTGGGATACATGCACAACGGCGGCGTCCTCCCGCTGGTCCTGCGAGAGCTGATAGCGAAAGAGTGATGGCGCGCCAAGCCATCGCAATGCGACAGCGTGCAGCGGCAGCGCTGGGCGCGGCGGCGTTGGGTGCACTCGCCGTCGGTGCTGTAGCTATCGGAGCGATTGCCATCGCCCGGCTCGCGGTCGGCAAAGCTCGAGTGAGGCACTTGGAGATCGACGAGCTCGTGGTGCACAAGCTGACGCTGCCAGACGGCGCTTCCGACACAGAGCCTTAATTCACACTGCTTCACCAGACTGAGCAGGTTTGGGACCTACTCGATTCTGTTGCATATGTGCAATAATTCGGGGTATGGCTTCCCCAATCCAGAATAGGATTGCGGTGCTCCGCGCCGAGCGGGACCTTTCCAGGCAACAGCTCGCGGACGCATTGGGGATCAACTACCAGACGATCGGTTACCTCGAACGCGGGGATTACAACCCCAGCCTCGAGCTTGCTTTCAGGATCGCGGAGTATTTCAGGCTCCCGCTCGAGGCCGTCTTCTCGCGCCAACCGTTTGCCCCGATGAGCAAGCAGCTCTACGGGAAGGAGGAGTCGGCATGAATCAGCCCTTCCCGACCTTGTTGGGATCGAATCGGGTTGGAAGTCGCCGCTTCCGGAGGGGATTGGTGTTAGCGACCTACGGGGGCTGGGTATTGGTCGCGATGATCTTGAAGGTGATCTCCGTGAGCACCTCAAGCTCGGGGTTCGTCGCTCCGGCTCTCTTTTGCACCACAGCTGTTGCCTGGCTGGTCTTCATCGGCCGTAGGACCTACATCAACCGTGAGGTGCTCGCGTCCGATACGGGCCTCGATGAACGCCTCGTCCAGAACAGGAACCTGGCCTTCAGGAGGGCATTTCAAGTGTTCGCGATGGTTGTCATCGTCGCGTGGCCGATCTCATTGATGGCTATCTTCTGGGGTCCGCCACCGTGGACGGTGCAGCCCAGCAGTCAAGGCTTCGTTAATGCGTTCTTGATCTACTTCGGAGCCCTTGTCCTCGCGACAACGCTGCCCGCAGCTATTTGGCTCTGGCGCGAGCCGGATCCCGCCGAACCGGAAACCGTGCCGGTCTAAGCCGCCTCGCCGCTTCGGATCGGATAGCGCCTTTCGTGCCCGCACTCGGGACACTCGTAAAGGCCGACCACCGTGTCCGGCTGTGACGAATCCGAGTGCATGGTGCGCAGCTTCATCGGCACCACCGACTCGTGACGATCGCATGCCGGCGCTTCTTCGTGAGTCATTGACATGAGATTACGCGCTGCGTCGTAACCCGCCTAGTGCTCCCAGCACAACGGACCCAGCGGATTGCTTGTCCTCCGCCCACACACTAAGCTCCACTTATGACCGCTCGCAAGGTCCTCCCCGACGCCCTCGCCGAGCCCAAGCCCACCGTGCGTGAGGCTATGCGCTTCCAGCCGTTCGCCAGCGCCAAGCTGGTCGCGGGCGCCAACGGCCTGGACCGGCCCATCGAATGGGTCCGCGCCATGGAGACGCCCGAGGTCCAGCCCCGTGCGGGCGACCTGATCTTCACCACCGGCTTCCCGATCAAGGACGACCCCCAGGGCCAGATCCGCCTGATCGGCAAGATCGCCGAATCCGAGGGCGCCGGCCTGGTGGTCAGGCCACACCCCTATATGAGCAAGCTCCCCCCTGAGATGCTGAGGGAGGCCGACCGGTTGAACGTACCGCTGTTCACGGTGGCGCAGGACATCCAGATGGTCGACCTCATGGCGCCCCTCCTCGAGCGGATCATCAACGCCGAGCACTGGCGCCTGAAGCGATCGATCGACATCCACCGCCGCTTCACCGAGCTGGTCCTGGACGGCAAGGGCGTGAAGGAGATCTGCGCCACCTTAGCCGAGCTGCTCGAGAGCGCAGTCGTGATCGAGGACGCGAGCTTCCACCTGCTCGCTCACGCCGGTGGCTCCGGCGACCCCCACCGTAAGGAGACGATCCAGCGCCAGGGCACCCCCCAGCGGATCCTGTTCGACCCCCAGATCCAGCGGATGCTGCGCGAGGTCGAAGCGAGCCGCGGGCCCGTGAAGGTGCCTGCCTTTCCCCACGTCGGCATGTCCCGCGAGCGCCTCATCGCCCCGATCCTGGCCGCCAACCAGGTGCTGGGTTACATCTCCGTCCTCGACCACCCGCCCCACAACGAAGAACTTGCCTTCATGGCCATCGAGCAGGCCGCTCTCGTGCTGGCGCTCGCGGTCGCCAAGGAGCGGGAGCTGGCCGAGGTCGAAGGGCGCGTGCGCGGGGAGTTCCTCGAGGACCTGCTGCACGGCACATACGGTGAGGAAGCGGCTGCGCAGCGCCGGGCGCGCCATCTGGGCTATCCCCTGCACGGACATCACATCGTGATGCTGGTCGACATCGACGACTTCCGAGGCTTCATCGGCTCGCGGCAGGTCTCGGAAGATGCGATCCAGGCGCTGAAGCGCGAATTCCTCCGCCGCGTCACGGGCGTGGTGCGGTCGAGCTATGGGCGGGCGCTGGTGCAGGGTCGCTCTGACAGCGTGGCCGCCCTCCTGCCTGTGGGCACCGAACCGGGCGACTACCAGGCGCGTGGGCACGCTCTCGGTTTGCAGATCCGCGAGAAAATCGCCGAGTGGAAGCCTGGCTTCACCGTCTCGGTTGGCTTCAGCGGTCCGGCCGAGGCGCCGGAAGGCCTGGCGGGCGCGCAGCGCGAGGTGATCTCGGTGATGGACTCCCTGGCCCGGTTCAAGCGATGGGGCCAGGTTGTGGCCGTGACCGAGCTTGGCTTAACCGGTCTGCTGGCGGCGGTGACCGACGAGCGCCTCGTCGACTACACGCGCCGGCACCTGGGCCCGCTCGTCGAGCACGACGCGGCCCGCAAGGGCAGCCTGGTCGCCACGCTACGCGCGTACCTCGAGACGGGCGAGCAGCAGGAAGCCGCCAAGCGTCTTCGCGTCCATCCCAACACGCTGCGCTACCGCCTCGATCGCATCCGGGAGATCAGCGGCGTCGACTTAGAGGACCAGGAGACTCGCTTGAACATGGCTGTGGCACTGCGCGTGCAGGCCTTGCTGGGGTCGTAAATTCATGTATCGCTCCGATAACGTTTCGGCCTAGGATTTGTTACCAGCTCACTAGCTCGCCTCCCCGGTTACCGGTACGTTCACACCAGTGCCCCCAGCGCTTCGCCGATCACGCCTTGCCTGGCCGGGGGAGCTACCCGCGGACCGGGCAGCCTGTGGAATGGGCTTTGTGGCCACCCCAGACCTGGGCCACGACGCCGTATCGCTCGGCGCTCAGGCTCTCACCCGCCTCGCCCATCGCGGCGGCCTCGACGCCGATGGCAAAAGTGGAGATGGCGCGGGCCTACTGATCCAGGTGCCGCACCGGCTGCTTGGCGGCGAGGTCGCGGTGGCCGTCCTGTTCGAGTGGGACAAGCGGGCCCGCCGGATCGTCGCCGACGCGGTCGCGAGCAATGGCCTGGAGCTGGTCTCATGGCGCGCTGTCCCCGTCGACCCGCGAAGCCTCGGTGAGCGAGCACTCGGCACCCGTCCGACCATCTGGCACGGCCTCATCGCCAAGCCGGACCTCGAACCCGACGAGTGGGAGCGACGGCTGTATCTCACGCGCCGGCGCGCAGAGGCGCGAGCGCAGGAAGAGGGCGTGTCGATGTACCTGCCGTCGTGTTCGAGCCGGACAGTCGTCTACAAGGGTTTGATGGCGGGCACTCGCCTCGCCGATTTCTATCTGGACCTGCGCGACCCCGACACCGAAAGCCGGCTCTCGGTTTTCCACCAGCGCTACTCGACCAACACGATGCCCGACTGGCGATTGGCACAGCCCTTCCGGATGCTCGCGCACAACGGCGAGATCAACACGGTCACCGGAAACCGCGCGTGGATGAGGGCTCGCGAAGCCGAGCTCGAGCCCGAGATGCGCGGCGTCGTCTGGCCCGAGGGCTCCGACTCCGCGTCGCTCGACAACGTGCTCGAGCTGTTGGTGCGTCGTGGTTGGGAAGTTTCCGAAGCGCTGATGAGCCTGGTGCCCGATGCGTGGGAGGGCCGCGGCGACCTCGCGGCGACTGTGCGCGACTTCTATCGCTACCAGTCGATCCGGTTCGAGCCGTGGGATGGACCTGCGGCGCTCGCCTTCAGCGACGGCGTGGTCGTCGGCGCAGCTCTCGACCGCAACGGCCTGCGACCGCTGCGATGGCAGCGCACGAGGGACGGCCTCGTGGCCGCTGCGTCCGAGGCCGGCGTCGTGACCATGGCGCCGGGCGATGTCGTGGAGCGAGGGCGCCTCGGCCCGGGCCAGATGCTCCTGGTCGACACTCGAGACGGCTCCCTCCTCCGCGACGCGGACGCCAAGGAGCGCGCCGCGAGCCGGCACGATTACGGCCTTCTCGCGGACCGCGTTCTCGTCCCGGTCGAGAGGCATCACATCGACGTCGAGGCCCCCGACGACATCCCCGCGCAGCACAGGCTTCACGGCTGGGGCGCGGAGGACGTGAAGTTCGTCGTCGCCGCAATGGCCGAAACCGGAGCGGAGCCCGTCTACTCGATGGGAGACGACATCCCGATCGCCTCGCTCGGCCGCACGCCGCGCCGCATCTACGGCTACTTGCGGCAGCGCTTCGCGCAGGTGACCAACCCGGCGATCGACCCGCTGCGAGAGAAGGCTGTCATGTCGCTGCGCGTGCTCGTCGGCGCGCGGCGCGACACGCTGGAACCTGAGGGCGGCGCGGAGCTCGAGCTTCGCCGCCGACATCACCCCGCGGTACCGGGCGCGAAGCGACTGCTCGAGCTGGAGTCGCCGGTGCTTGGCGCGGGCGAGCTGGCCCGCGTCCTTGAAGAGGCGACGGTTCTCGATGCGACGTGCGCTCCCGATGAAACGCTGCGCGAGGCGCTCAGCAGGCTGTGTCGCGATGCCGACGAGGTCGATGGCGTGATCGCGCTCAGCGACCGGCGCGCGGGGCCGCAACGGCTCCCGATTCCGATGGCCCTTGCGGTGGGCGCGATTCACGAGCACCTCCTGCTCCGTGGCGACCGCATGGCCAAGGATGTGGTGGCGATCGCGGGCGACGTCGTCGACGTCCACGATGTCGCGTGCCTCATCACTATCGGGGCCACGGCCGTCCACCCCTACCTCGCCCTGGCGACTGCCGGCGCCGCGGCGGAACCCGGCGCGCCGTACAACGAGGGCGAGACTCGTTACCGCAAGGCGCTGGAGGCCGGCCTTCTCAAGGTGATGGCGAAGATGGGCATCTCATGCGTCGCCAGCTACCGAGGGGCGCAGGTGATCGAAGCGCTGGGGCTCGGCGCGGAGGTGATGGAGGTCTGCTTTCCCGCGGTGCCGTCGCGCATCGGTGGCGCGGACCTGGCAGACATCGAGCAGCTAGCACGTGCACGGGTGCCGGTCGCACCGGAGGCGCTTCCAGATCACGGCCGGGTTCGATTCCGCAAGGCAGGAGAGCACCATGCTTACAACCCACTGGCAGTGCGCGCAGCGCAGAAGGCGGCTCAGACCCGAGACCAGGACGCATATCGCGAGTGGCGGCGCCTGTCGAGCTCTGAACGTCCTCAATCGCTCAGGGAGCTCCTTCACATCAAGGACGGGCCGGCGCCCACTCCGCTGGAGGATGTCGAGCCGGCGTCGGAGATAGTCAAGCGTTTCGTCAGCACCGCGATGTCGCTCGGCGCGCTTTCGCCGGAGGCGCACGCGGCGCTGGCGATCGCGATGAACCAGATCGGGGCGCGCTCGAACTCGGGCGAGGGCGGCGAGGACCCCCTGACGTATGACGACAGCGATGGCGTGCGGCGCGACAACCGGGTCAAGCAAGTCGCGTCCGCGAGATTCGGTGTAACGCCGCGCTACTTGAAGCGCGCCGATGAGCTGGAGATCAAGATCGCGCAGGGCTCGAAGCCCGGCGAGGGCGGCCAGCTGCCGGGCATCAAGGTGACGAGCCTTATCGCGCGCCTGCGCCACGCGCAGCCGGGAATGCAGCTCATCTCGCCGCCGCCGCACCACGACATCTATTCGATCGAAGACCTGGCGCAGCTGATCCACGACTTGAAGACTGTCAACCCTCGCGCGCGCGTTGGCGTGAAGCTGGTCTCAGAGGCGGGCGTCGGCACGATCGCCGCCGGAGTGGCGAAAGCGCGCGCCGACTACATCCTCATCTCCGGCCACGATGGAGGCACGGGCGCTTCGCCCCTGTCGTCAATCAAGAATGCGGGCGCGCCGTGGGAGCTGGGCCTGGCGGAGACACAACGCGTGCTGGTGTCGAACCGCCTGCGCGAGCGCGTGAGCCTGCGCACCGATGGTGGCTTGCGCAACGGGCGCGACATCGTGATCGCGGCCATGCTCGGCGCCGAGGAGTTCGGATTCGGCACAGGACTTCTTGTGGCGCTTGGCTGCGACATGGCGCGGCAGTGCCACCTGAACACTTGCCCCACCGGCATCGCCACGCAACGCGAGGACCTGCGCGCCAAGTTCGAGGGTAGGCCCGAGCACGTCGTCAACTACCTGTTCTTGATCGCCGAGGAGACCCGCGAGCACCTGGCGCGCGTCGGTGCGCGATCGATCGACGAGGTGGTCGGTCACGTGGAGCTCCTCGAGGCGGTTGCAGACGCCACGCTGGATCTTTCGTTTGTTCTCGGGACCGCTGACGAGGCGCTGCCGCGGCGCAGGCAGTGGGCGCGCAACGGCGACCCCACCGCTGAAGCTCCTCACAGCGGCCACATCGACAACTCCAATCGCACGGTTGGCGCGGCGCTCGACCCGGGCGAGTCTCGCTGCTACGAAGGCAGCGCGGGACAGAGCTTCGGCGCGTTTCTCGACGAGGGCGTGGAGCTCACGCTCGAAGGCGAGGCCCAGGACTACGTGGGCAAAGGCATGGGCGGAGGCGTCATCGCGATCAGGCCGCACGCTGACGACGCGAGCGAGGACCCTGTCCTCGCCGGCAACACGATCTGTTACGGCGCCACCGGCGGGCGGTTGTTCGTGGCCGGCCGGGTGGGAGAGCGCTTCTGCGTGCGCAACTCGGGCGCGACGGCGGTGGTGGAGGGAGCGGGCGACCATTTCTGCGAGTACATGACGGGCGGAGTCGCAGCCGCGCTAGGCCCGGTGGGCTGGAACGCGGGGGCGGGCATGACGGGCGGAGTCGCTTACCTGACCGAGTGGCGCCAGCTCAACGCTGATAGCGTGGTCGCGCGCGAGGTGCCCGCGGAGGATGCGGCGGAGCTGCACCAGCTGGTGGCGGAACACGAGCGCCGCACCGGCAGCGTGCGCGCCGCCGCCATGCTGGCGGATTGGGAGAGCGCGTTGCGAAAGTTCCGGCAGCTGGTCCCGGTCGCCACGGTCCATGCGCAAACAGCGGCCGAGCCGGCAGCTATGGAAACCCGAGAGAAAGCGCCCAAAGCCGTCTAAGCGGCAGGCCCGTCAGGCGGACTCGCCATTCGGGCACAAATCGTCCCAACCGCGGCAATTCATAGCGCCATTAGGGCCCTTTTGGTCGTGTCCCGGGCCGGGTCAGAGGGTCGCGGCGGCGGCGATCCGATCCAGCACCTTCATGTTCGCCACCGAATCTCTGACAGGCAGCGCCACCGGAAACCCTCCCAGCGCACTCCCCGCGAACGACTCCACCATCAGTCGATAGGGGTCCGGCTCCATTGAGCTGAACGGTCTCTCCAACCGCTCGCGCCCCTGCTTCGTCACCACGGTCAGCTCCTGCTCCTCCGGCCCCTCGAAGCTCGCCCACACCGAGGCCGTTGCCCCGCCCGCAAACCGCAGCAGAGCGCTC
>JBGQGI010000032.1:0-9980 GCA_041497375.1 Candidatus Dormibacteraceae bacterium
AGCTCGTCGTCAACAACGCGCGGGTGGCAGCTCGCGTCGCCCGCGTGCTGGCCGGCTGACCCAGGCCCGCCTCGCGATGCAATGGATTGAGAGAGGGCCGGGCTTTGCCGCGCTCGCCCTCGCCACCGGCTGGGTCTTGATCGCGAGCTGCGCGACCAGCGCCGGCTGCGCTGCCGCGCCCGTGACCCAGCTCATGGCTTCTGCCCAGAGGGCTGACTCCTTCCAATTTCCACTTCCGACGTGGAAGCCTCACTGCCTCGGATTCGGCAGCCCGTGGGAGCTTTGCGACGGGACCGTCCTGCGACGGTGCGCTGCGACCGGGGCGATCTGGCGGCACACAGGCGTTGACATTCGCACCGGCATCCAGCCGGTGAGAGCCGCCGCAAACGGGGTGATCGCAGGCTACATAGTCGACCCGACGTTCAAGGGCGGAGTGCTCATCCGGCACCAGACCGCGCAAGGTGTTGTCCTCACCCAGTACTGGCACGTGTGGCCACGCCCAGGTTTCGGGCCTGGCAAGGTGGTCACGAAAGGCCAGATCTTCGCGGATGTCGCCAGCATGGGCAGCCGCACCCACCTCCACTTCGCCGTGTTCCGCGGCGACTTCAATGCCAATGCCTGGCGTGGAGCTTTGCCGCCCGCTCCCTGCGATGGGTTTCCGGCGTTCCCCAATCACTTCGTCGATCCGACAGCTTTCATCAAGGCCCACCTGGCGCCTGCCGCATCGGCAGTCACACCCTCCCCAACCGCGACCCCGCCCGCTCCGAGCCCGGCCGCCTCGACGACGCCGGCCGGTCAGTGCTCCGGCCACAGCTAGTTGTCACTTGCCCCGGTCGACCTGCTGTTGTTTGCTCCTCATCCGGACGATGAGGCGCTCGGCGCCGGCGGAGTCATCCAGCAGGCCGTTGCTGCGAGAAAGAAGGTGCGCATCGTCTTCGTCACGAGCGGCGACGGTTATCCGCGAGCCGCCTCGACGTTACTGGACAAGCCGATCCCAGAGCTCGGCCCGCCGGACTACGTCAGCCTTGCGGCCACGCGGCAGCGAGAGGCGGTCGCCGCGGGAAAGGTGCTTGGGTTGAGCGCCTCGAGCCTTGTCTTTCTCGGCTATCCCGACGCCGCGATGGCAGACGTGCACGCGAACGAATCACGGGCGCCCGTGGAGTCGCCGTACACCGGAAAGCATTCGACGTACGGCCCTGCGCTCCCGGACTATCACACGGGCGCGCACGGGGAACCCGGCGCGTACACGCGAAGGTCAGCCCTTGCCGATGTGGTCGAGATCCTGCGCGACTCGCAGCCGGCGCAGGTGTATGTGACCGACCCTGCTGATACACATCCCGACCACGTAGCAACATTCGAGCTGGTCGCCGAGGCCGCAGCGGGCATCGGTTTCGCCGGAGGCCTGCTCACGTTCGTGGTGCACAGCGGCCCCGTCGAGTGCTGGCCATGGCCGCAGGGCGCAACGCCGCACTCCCTGTTCGAGCAGCACGCGACCGATGGAGCCACGTATCCGATTGGAGCTGAGTGGCCGCCGCCAATCCGGGTGCCCCTGACAATCTCCGAATGCACGCTGAAACTCAAAGCGATGGGTGCGCACGCATCCCAATGCGCGATCGATGGGAACTACCTCGAGTCCTTCGTCAAGGCCGAGGAGATCTTTTGGCGCCGCGCTAAGCGTTGAAGGCCGAAGGCGCTCCTGGCGGTAGGTAGGGGGTCGGGTCGATCGGCTGCTGCTTGATGCGCAGCTCGAAGTGAAGGTGCGGACCCGTTGAATTCCCGGTCGAGCCTTCGAGCCCAATCGTCTGGCCCTGGACCACGAGCTGCCCGACCTTGACCAGGGCCGTCGACAGGTGGCCGTACAGCGTGTCGAGCCCCCCGGAGTGAGCGATGACGACGTACCTTCCATAACCTTGGCTCGAGCTTCCGACCAGCGCGACCACCCCGTCATCTGCAGCGTAGACGGGCGACCCGAACGGTTCGACGAGGTCGATTCCGGTATGAAAGTGGGCATAGCCGGCGTATGGCGGCTCGAGCACCAGGTGACTGGGGCCGAAGCCCTGCGAGATCTGCGCTTTTGGCTCTGGCCAGATGAACCGGTACTTGGTCGAGTGCCCGGCGCTGGCCGGGATCTGGCCGACGTTGTTCGACTGGGACCACAGTTGGACCTGCGTCCAGACCGCTTGCATAGCCGCGGCGATGATGGCGTCCTCCTGCTGCTGAAGCATGTCCGCCATCGCCTGCGCCAGCTTTGCCGATTGGGACCTGAGCACGGCAATCTCCCAGCGGGTCTCGTCGATCTTCGCCTGGAGCTGGCGCATCGACTTCACCTGCTGCTTGTGCAGCTTGCGAAGCTGCGCCAACTCGGAGGCGAGCTGGTCTTTCAGAATGACCTGCGCATCGCGATCCGCCTGCTGCTGCGTGCGCTCGGCCTGCTGCTGCGTAAGGTCTGACGCCAGCTGTTGCTTCACATCCGCTGCGCGCGAGCCGGCCACGTTCAGGTCGGAGATGCGAGTCAGCAGGTCGCTCAGGCTCTGAGCCTGCCCCAGGATCACGAGCACTGAGGTCGGCGCCGTGTAAATCGCCCGCGCAAGCTCGGCCAGCTGAGCGCGCTCCGAGTCGATTCGCTGGCCGAGCATGGCCTCGCGGACCTGGGATGCCGCAATCTGCACATCGAGATCGTCGATCTGCTGCTGCGCATCGGCAATCTGCCCCTGCACCTCGTGTTGCTGGTTCGTGTTGTCGATGAGCGATTGCTTGAGCTGCTGCTGGGCCGCCATCGCGTCGGCGAGGTTGCTGCCCAGCTGGGCCCTGATCTGGTCGATCACCGCCTTCTGGCCTGCCGGATCAGTGCCAGGCGAAGAAGCGGCCGCCCCGGTTGGACATGCCCCAAGCAAAGCCACCGCCATGCAAAGAGCGACGAGGAGGCCTTTCACGACTCCAGGTGCCTTCGCACGCTGACCAGAGAGGATCCCGAGCCGAGGCCGACGCCAGTCGCCAGCACCATCACCGCCGCGATCGCTGCGACGCTGAACGTCACCCCCGGGGCGAATCGCGCGAAATTGTCGGCTCCAGCAGAGATGCCGGCCATGGTCAGGCCAAACGTCGCGAGACCGGCGGCCGCGCCGGCCAGGGCTCCGGTGATAGCGCCCTCGACGACGAACGGCCCGCGCACCATCCATCGCGGCGCACCAACGAGCTGCATGATCGTGACCTCGTCGCGCCGCGAGTGAATGGCGGCCCTGACGCTGTTGATGGTGACTGTGACCGCCACGAATGCGAGCACTGCCAGGAAGGCAAGGCCGGCCACAGCGATGCCGAAGATCACAGTCTGGATGCGCTGGTAGGCGCCCTTGTCATAGGACGTCGGATAGACAGGATCGACAGCGGTGTCGGTTCGGACGTAGGCCGCAATCGCCGCCACGTCGTCGATGCTCTTGACCTGCACGTCGAGGCTCGCCGGAAAGGGATTGCTCTGGCTGGCGTCGGCGAGCTGCGGCAGGCCGGGCATGGCCTGCGCTCGCTCGAGCGCCTGCGCCGTGGTCACATAGTCGACCCTGGCCACACGCGGGTCGGCTGCGAGCCGGTCCCAAAGCGAGTTGACGTCGGCGCTTGGGGCCGCGTCGCGAATGTAGACGTGAAGCAGCGAGGCCTGCCCTGATTCGACCTGCTCGAGATTGTTGAGCGCGAAGCCGCTCAGGCCGGCAATTCCTGCCATCACGAGGAGAAGCGTCATCGAGCCCAGGGCCGGTGCGATGCTGCCGATGTTCCGAACCCAGTTGCGGGCGGCTCCAAAGAAGAGGTAGCGGAGCGTGTTTTCGGCAACCACCCGAGCCATCGCACCTCTGCCGCCTGGCGAGTTGCGCCTCATGTCGATGCCGAGGCCAGCCATGCCATCCTGCCGATCCCGCCCGCGGGCTGGTCGCGCACCAGGCGACCCTCGACCAGCGTGAGGATGCGGCGCTGAAGGCGCCTCACGATCTCGACGTTGTGGGTGGCGACGAGCACAGTGGTGCCGAAGGTGGCGATGTTCTCCAGCAGCGCCATGATCTGCCAGGCGGTTTCCATGTCGAGGTTGCCGGTCGGCTCGTCGGCGATCAGGACCCGCGGCTGGGTGATCATCGCCCGGGCCACCGCGACGCGCTGCTGCTGCCCGCCGGACAGCTGGTTCGGAAAGCTGGAACCGCGGTCTCCAAGACCGACTGCCTCGAGAGCGTCGAGGGCCCGATCCATGGCCTCCGCGTCCGAAATCCGCAGGTCGCCGACCTGGAGCCCGAAGGCGACGTTTTCTTTCGCGGTCAGCCTGGGCAGCAGCTTGTAGTCCTGGAACACGACCCCGACCCGCCGGCGCAGCTCGGCGACCCGCGAGGCCTTCAGCGAGTGGGCTGGAATTCCGTCGACCCACACCTCACCCTTGGTGGGCCGGAGCTCTCGGTTGATCAGCTTCAGGAAGGTGGTCTTGCCGGCGCCGCTTGGGCCGACTAGAAACGTCAGCTCACCCGGCTCCAGCGCCAGACTGACGTCATCGAGCGCGAGGCGGGCGCCGTACGCTCGGGTGACACCGTTGAGCTCCACGATTGGGCGCAATACGGCAGGGAACACAGGATGCTTAACGGCGGAAGGGCCGGATACCTGTAATAAAGGGCGTAACAGGCCGGGTTGCCGTGCGGCATAGGCCCTGCATGGGACTTAACACCTGCCCCGGCCCGATCCGCCGCCCCGTCTCAGGCTGTCGCGGTCTCCGGAGCCGGCTCCGCCGGGCGGCGTGATCGAGCTGAAGCGACGAGGGCGGCGGCCGTCCAGACGATCCACGCTACCTCGAGGACCATACGCACCCAGACGGGGCCGATTGGGGATGGCAGCATCACCAGGCCGCTGTCGATCGCCTCGAGAAGCGCCACGATCCCAAGTACCAGAGTCAGCACCGCCAGCCGCTGCGTGGGCACCAGCCGGACCGCGCCTAGCCACCCGATTCCGAGTATCGCGATGCCAGGGGCGGCAAGGTAGTAGAACTGCGCAACCGAAGCGATCAGCAGGAGCACGGAGCCAACCGCTGCCGCGACCACCGCCACCACAGCCAGCGAACCCGGCCTGCCGCTTCTGCGCAAGAGCCAGATGAAAAGAAGTAGCACGGCCACGAGCTGTGCGGCCGGGGCGACGCCCTCGATGTTCAGCGTGCCGCCGAGGGCACCCGGACGCTGCTGCGAGGTGAACCAATCGCATCCCGCCGGGAGCGTCTTCGTCGAGAGGTCGTAGTTGGAGCAGTCGACAAAGAGGACCAGCAGGTTGGGGTCGCTGATCAGGCGCTGAGGCCCGCCCGTTGAGGCCATCGGATTGGCGGCTGAGCAGCGCGGAAGCGTCAGCGGCTCAACCACGTCAGTGGCCGCGGTCTCCCAGCAGTTGCCGGTGCCTTCGCCGTCCCAGAAGTAGTCAAGCCCGTTGGGAAGGCGCTGTCCGGTCGAGCTCGTTCCCATACGGTTGCCGAGATATCGGTTGTTGTGTGACGTCTCGCCTTGCGCGGACCACCGTGTGTCGTTCCGCGCCACGCCGGGGACCCAGGTCTGCACGATGCCGATCTTCCAGTTGTCATACACATAGTTGTTGCGGAAGACGTTGTAGTTGCCGCCGATGACCAGCACTCCGGTGCCGACCGGGACCTGCACGGCAGGACAGACGACGCCTTTTTCGATGCCCTGTTGCAGGAATGGGCGAGCACACGTCCCGTCGGTGACATAGCCGTAGTAGTTGGAGTTGTTGCTGTGGATCAGGTTGTGCTCGAAGAGCGCGTGGTTCTGGGGCAGGCCCGGATGGTTCGGAAAGAGGCTGTCCATCGAGGCGCCTCCCGTGTTGTGGTCGAACTCGTTGTCGTGAACCCAGACCGAGTCGCCGCCGGTGCCCGAATATCCCAACAGGTTGTCGTGGCTGTGGCAGCCGGTCACCTCGATGGCGTATCTGGGCACGTTGAATCCACGATCGTGGTTGATGTCTGACGTGCCGCCAGGGTAGACGCCAGAGTCGCCATTGCCATATGCCTCGCACTTCGTGATGAGACCGTGGTCCGAGGCAAAAGTGAGAAAGCCATATTCGGTGTTCCAGCGCCCGATCACGTTGTCGATGACGAAGCCATCGGCCTCGATGACGTAGACCGCATTGAACGTTGACCTCTGCGCGATGAAGTTGCGTAGATACAGGCCATTGGTCCTGTCGCCCCGGATCACATTGAGCTTCTGGAATTGGGCATCGAAGACCACGTCCGAAGGCGCTGCGCCGGTGCCTTCGATCTGAAGGTCCTTGATGCCGAAGATGCCGACCAGGTTCTGCTGGTGTGGACAAGCCTTCTGTTGCTCATAGCTCAGGATCTGGTAGCCGGCCTTGGCCCGCGGCGCCGCCAGGTGATTGCACGAGTCGGACTCGGGAGCCAGGCTGGGCTCCTCCATATACACCCCGGGCAGCACGTAGATGGTCGTCCCCGAGTCGGTGATGTGATCGACAGCCGCCTGCAGGTCGCGATAGCCGTGGTCGAGGCATTCGGCGTACAGCTCAAGGTTCTTGATGCGGAGGTCGGTCGGGAAGGCGCCGATGCGGGTCGTGAAATCCGTCGTGTCGGTTTTGCAGACCACCAGGTGAGGCCCGGTCGTGCGGTAGGTGGGCACGCTCCCCGTGCCGTCTGGCGCCTTGGTCGGGCGCTCGGAGTGTGCGAAAGCGGCTGCGGGCCAGAGTGCGAATGTCATCGCGGCGACGAGCAGAACCAGCAGCCAAAGGCCGCTGCGATGGCGCAGCACGGGTGCAACTATCGCACGCGGTCTTCGACCCCGCGTCAGCGGCTCAAGTGCCGACCGCCATCACGGCACCGGGACTGCGCGGTTGGTGACGTCCGCGATCGCGTCGCGCAGCCCATCGATGCTTATCGGTTTGCCGATCACGGCGTCCACCCCGACCGGATGCTGGCCGCGCGCGATCATGAAATCTCCGAATCCGGTGAGCATCAGGATCGGAACGTGAGGAGCGATGCGCTTGGCCTTGATGGCCAGCTGGTCGCCGCTCATTTCGGGCATTGCCCGATCCGTGATTATCAGGTCGTACTGCCCATCGTTGATCTTGTGAAGCCCGATGGTGGGGCCTTCGGCCAGGTCCACGCGGTGCCCGTCCGCTCGCAGGTACTCCGCGATCACGTTGCGCACCATCTCTTCATCGTCGATCAGCAGGATGTCCATCGCCGGAAGACGCGCACTTTCCTTTGGCGCTGATGCGGTGCGCTGGATTGCCACCGTTGGCAGCGTGACGATGATTCGCGTCCCACGTCCAGGTTCGCTCTCGATCTGAATCTCGCCGTGGTGCCGATTGACGATGCCGTAGGTAGTCGCCAGTCCGAGGCCGGTGCCTGCCGAACCCTTCGTGGTGAAGAATGGTTCAAGGCATCGCTTCCGAACCTCGGCGCTCATGCCCTCTCCGGTGTCGCGCACCTCCAGGTTGACCGTTCCCGGCCGCTTGGCGTCGCGCTCGATCGTAAAGCTGAGGTCGCCACCGTTCGGCATCGCGTCAAGCGCGTTGAATATCAGGTTGACAAGCATCTGCCGCAGCTCTGAGGCGCGACCCGCAACGCCTGCCTCGTCCAACTTTGTGGTGATCCGGTACTTGGTATCGGTTGACAAGGACTGATCCCCCCACCTCGACTGGGTCAGCTCGATCGTCTGCTCCACGACGAGCTTGAGGTCGATCACCTCGACCTCGTCGGTGGCATCGGCTGCGCGGTAATACTCGCGGAGGCGCCTGACCACGAGCGCAGCATCAAGACCTGCCTGGTGAATCGCGCGCAGGTACTTGAGGACCTTCTCCGGCTCGTCCATGAGGCGTGGCCGCGTGAGTATCAGCTCGCTCAGGCCGATGATTGGGCTCAGATAGTTGTTGAAGTCATGGGCGATGCCGGCTGACATCTGCCCGAGGGCGTGAAGCCGTTCCTCCGCGATGACGGAGTCCTGCGTCAGCTTGATCTGGTTGATCGCCTCCTCGAGCTGGGCTTTCGCCTGACGAAGGTTGTTGAGATCGTCCTGGCGGACCCGTCGCGACTGCGCCTCCGCCATCGCTCGCGAGATGGCCATGCTGAGGCGGCTGGTCTTGTCCTTCGACACGTAATCCGCCGCGCCATTGCGCATCAACTCCGTGGCCGCCTCTTCGCCGATCGTGCCCGACACGATGATGAGGGGAACGTCAATGCCCGACGCGCGGAGGATCTCGAGGGCGCGAGAGGCGCTGAAGGTTGGCAGGTTGCAATCGCTGAGTATCACGTCGAGCCCTGGGTTCAAGGCGGCTCGGAAGGCCTCCTCGTTGTCAACTCGCAACCAATCGAGCGTCCGCCCATCGCGGTGCAGCTGGTCGATGACCAGCTCTGCATCGTTCGGGACGTCCTCGACGATCAGGGCGCGAAGCGGAGGCAGCATGCTCAGACCTTGTGCGGCGGCTGGTTGTAGACCAGCCAGTACAGGCCGAGCTGGTGCACGGCCTCTGTGAACTGCTGGAAGTCAACGGGTTTTTGCATGTAGCTGTTCACCCCCAGCTGATAGGTCTCGACGATGTCCTTGTCCTGAGTGGAAGAGGTCAGGACCACAATCGGGATCATCTTCGTGCGGGGGTCGGCCTTGGTCTGGCGAAGGACCTCGATGCCATCGACCTTGGGCAGCTTCAGGTCGAGCAGGATCACCCGCGGACCGCTGTTGATGTCTCGATCCGAGTACGGTCCGCGGCACATTATGAAATCCAGCGCTTCCTCGCCATCCCGCACCACCTTGATGTCGTTCGCGAGGTGGCTGGTTCTGAGGGCGTGGAGCGTCAGCTCGACGTCGTTCGGGTTGTCTTCGACCAGCAGGATCTCGACCGGCTCAGGTTCTCGCATTTCCGTCCTCCAGGGTGAGATAGAAAGTCGCGCCGGCGCCGACGGCGCCTTCGGCCCACACTTTGCCGCCGTGCCGCTCGACGATTCGTCTGACCAAGGCAAGTCCGACGCCGGTGCCCGGGAAGTCCTCCATCCGATGCAGCCGCTGGAAGACCCCGAACAGCTTGTCGACATACCGCATGTCGAAGCCGGCTCCGTTGTCCTTGACGAAGTACGTGACCGTGCCATCGGTATCCTTCGTTGGATCGGTGGCCGCGATTGAGCCAAGCTCAATCCGCGCGTCAGACCGGTTGAGGCTGAACTTCACGGCGTTGCCCAGCAGGTTCCGAAACACCTGCTTGAGGAGAAGGGGATCGGCAAAACAAGGCGGGAGGTCCTGGACCACGAATTCGATCTGCCTGTCGGGGTTCTCCTGCTTGAGCTCGCCGATCACGTCGTTGACAAGGCCGCCGGTATGGACGCGCCGCTTGTTGAGCTCCACGCGACCGAGCCGAGAGAAGCTCAGCAGATCGTCGATCAGGCTCCCCATCTGTTGAGCGCCCGCCCGGATGAGACCGAGCCTCCGAGTCCCGTCTGGCGAGAGCCCTTCGTTCTCCTCTTCGAGCACCAGGCGAGAGAAACCGTCGATTGCACGCAGTGGACTGCGCAGGTCGTGCGACACGCTGTAGCTGAAGGCCTCGAGCTCGGCATTGCTCGCCTCAAGCTCTGCGGTCCGGGCCACCACCCTTTGATACAGACCGCTGTTCGCTCCTGCCAGCGCCAGGTTGATTGCCTGCCGGTCGCGGAAAACCAGGTAGAGGATGAGCTTGCTGGCGAGTAGCGCCCCCAGCAAGGCGATGGTGATGACGACCACATAATCACGCAGCCGGTAGGCATCAGCGAGTGCGACGGAAGCAAGAATGCTGGTCACGACAGTCCAGCCGATGTCGGCGACTGGCGAGTAGGCCGCGAAGCCATCCTGACCGTTGATACTGACGCTCGCAAGGGAACTCTTGCCTCTGAGTGCTGCGGCTACGCCGATGCTCATGTCCGGCACGAGCTTTGTCTGGACGGTGCCACTCAGCGCCACCGGGACTCCCCTTTGATCTGTCAC
>JBGQGI010000033.1:0-9970 GCA_041497375.1 Candidatus Dormibacteraceae bacterium
CGGCGACGGATGACGGCGATACGCGGCGAGGGCGCGGGCGGCGTGATCGATGACGACATCCGCGCGGTGGCCGAGCACCTCGGCTTCAACGCAGATCGACGAGATCAGCCGCGCCTGTCCCGACGTGATCCGTACTTTCTTGACAGCGACGATCGCCTCGGCGAGGGCACGAGCAAGGTTGTGGTCGGCAGCCGCAAACTCGGTCGCAAACTGGGGCTCGCCCTTCTTGAAAGCGGCATCACGCTCCGAGATCAGCACCCGCTGATCTGGATCGCGGATCCCCTCGATGTCGACGCAGAGGCCGAAACGGTCGAGGAGCTGCGGGCGGAGCTCGCCCTCCTCGGGATTCATCGTCCCGACGAGGATGAAGCGCGACGGGTGGGCAAACGAGACGCCTTCTCGCTCCACGACGTTGACGCCCATCGCCGCGGCGTCGAGCAGAACGTCGACCAGGTGATCGTCCAGCAGGTTGACCTCGTCGACGTAGAGGATGTTGCGGTTCGCCTCGGCCAGCACGCCAGGCTCGAATCGCTTCGCGCCCGCGCGCAGGGCCGCCTCGATGTCGATGGTGCCGACGACGCGGTCCTCGGACGAGTTGATCGGCAGCTCCACCACCCGCATCCGGCGCTTGTGCGACGGCAGGACGCCGGCGTCGGCGAGGCGCCGGCGGCAGTCCAGGCAGAGCGCGCCTGCATCGGCGGGATCGCACCCGAAATGGCAGCCCTCGACCACGAGGTGCTCGGGCAGCAGCCTGGCCAGGGCCCGAACCGCCGTCGACTTTCCTGTGCCCTTCTCGCCGCGAATCAGCACCCCGCCGATGGTCGGCACTATCGCGTTGAGGATGAGCGCGAGCTTCATCGACTCCTGCCCGACGATGGCGGTGAAGGGAAAGACGTGCCTGTCGAGCGTGATGCTCACGGATTCAGGATAGGCACCCCTCCCCGCTCCGCGGGGATGTGGGCGCGGCCCTTAGCCGCCATTCGGGCACAAGTGGTAGGGATCCCCGGCCTGCCACGCGCCGTTCGGGCACCCCTGGTCGGATCTCGGGCCGCGGCCGCGCGGAAGTCAGCTAGGGACTAACGCCTTCACAAGGTCCCTCTCCTGCGTGAGCTCCTCGGTCGTGATCCGGATGCGCTCCTTGGCGTCGGCATCGTGCTCGAGGCCCTCGACCACCTTCCACGTCGTTCCATCGGTGGCCACCGGGTATCCGAACTGCAGGCCCTCGGGTGTGCCGTACTCGCCCCTGCTGCACACCGCGAGCGACGTCCAATCGCCATGGGGCGTCGCCGCGCGAATGCTGTTCACCGAATCGATCACCGCGTTCGCCGCGGACGCCGCCGACGACAGGCCGCGCGCCTCGATCACAGCAGCGCCGCGCTTCTGGACGGTGCTGATGAAATCGCCTTTCAGCCAGGCGTGGTCCTTAATCACGTCGAAGGTAGGGTGCCCGCCGATTCGGGCATTGCGGGCGTCAGGGTACTGCGTGGCCGAGTGGTTGCCCCAGATCGCCATGTTCGTGACGGAGGCCACGGGCGCGCCCGCCTTCTTCGCCAGCTGGGTCTTGGCCCGGTTCTCATCGAGGCGCGTCATCGCGAACCACCGCTCGGCCGGGACGTCAGGTGCGTTGGAACGCGCAATGAGGCAGTTGGTGTTGCACGGGTTGCCGACGACGAGGATCCGCACATCACGGGCCGCCCCCGCCTGGATGGCCTTGCCCTGGGGCGCGAAGATGCCGCCGTTGATCGAAAGCAGGTCGCCTCGCTCCATCCCCGCCTTGCGGGGGACCGAGCCGACAAGGAGAGCCCACGACGTCCCGTTGAAGGCCTCTTCCGTGTTGCTCGTCAGAACCATGTCGGCGAGGAGCGGGAAGGCGCAGTCGTCGAGCTCCATGGCGACGCCCTGGAGCACTTTCATCGCGGGCTCGATCTCGAGCAGGCGCAGCACTATCGGTTGGTCAGGGCCGAGGAGCTGGCCCGAGGCGATTCTGAAAACCAGCGAGTAGCCGATCTGACCGGCAGCGCCGGTCACCGTGACGTGGACCGGCGCGCGCGATCCGTCGGCTTTATTTGCCATACGCCCAAATGCTAGCTAGGTGCCTGAGCAAAAGAGCCCTTCGCCAACGCCGGGTCGCATCAGAAAGCTCCGATATGCCCCTGCGACACCAGCCAAATCGAATAAATGAATGGTGCCAGGAGTACGACGGCAGCCAGGATGACTATGACCAGCACCACGCGCCCGAGGATGAAGCGCCCCCGTCGCAGTGACCTGTTGCCGCCCGGCTGTGACATTGGTGCATCGTGCCGAAGGGGCTGACCCTCGGCAAGGTTGCCACCAGGCGGTTGGGGCTCGTTCACGCGCCCATGCTATGCCTTGCGATCGGCGGGTTTGGTGAGGCGCCGGCGACGATCGCGAGTCCGTCTATTGCGCGGGCGTGGTCATGACCTGTCGTGGAACGCGGCGCCTCGTGGTAGTTAGAACGGTGACGCGACGGCGAAGGTTCCGGTCGACCTGGTTGACGGGATCCGACCAAATGGGCAGCGGCCTCAAGGCGCGAATGTCATGCCGAGGGATCGGCCATTTGTGCCCAAATGGCGGCTGAAGCCGCTACCGGAAGCCCTCGCCCTCGGGTTCGAACAGCTCCCCTTCCGCGATGCGCCGCGCGAAGCACAGGAACCCGCTGTGGGCGACCATTCGGTGGGACGGCCGCAGGCTCCTCCCGCGCACCGTCCACCCCCTCTGCAGCAGCTCGTACACCTCCAGCATCCCGAACCCCCGCGCCTCGCGCAGGCCCTCGAAGAAGCGCTGCACCTGGCTGATGTTGGGGCAATGGGCGAACACGATCCCGCCGGGCCGAAGCGCACTGCAAACCGAAGGGATCGCCTGCCACGGCTCGGGCAGGTCGAGGAGAACCCTGTCCATGTCACGCTCATCCACACCCTGGTAGACGTCGCCGAGCTTGAGGGTCAAGTTGGGTGGCATTTCCCCGAGGGTGTCGGTGATCCCACGCTTGGCCGCCTCCAGGAACTCCTCGCGCTGCTCATAAGAGACGACCAGGCCGCTCGGCCCGACCGCTCGCCAGGCGGCCAGCGTCAGCGCCCCGGTCCCCGTCCCCGCCTCCAGGACCCTGGCGCCCGGATGGAGGTCGGCGCTGATCAGGATCGCCCCGAGGTCCTTGGGATAGATCGGCTGCGCCTGCCGCACCCGGCCGGTCACCTGCTCGGCGAACGTCGGCCGGACCGCCAGCAGCCGCGCTCCCAGCTGGGTGGTGACGACAACGCCCTCCTGGCGCCCGATCACAGCGTCGTGCTCGATGGCGCCCGAATGAAGCGAGTGGCGCGCCCCGGCTTTGAGGCGCACGCGATGCTTCCTGCCGACCTTGTCGACGAGAAGGACCAGCTCACCATCCGCAAATTCGGTCATAGGAGGTGTGGCCGAAGATCCGGTCGGCATCTCTGGCCTCACCTCCCTGGCTTGCGGGCGCGGATCAGGCAGTGCCAGTACGCATGCCACAGCTTGCCGTCGCGGCGCACCGGGTGCAGCTGGCCTCGCGCCTCTCCCTCAGCGGACTCGATCACGCGCGCCAGGTCTGCGGCCAAGGGCGCACCGACCGCCATGTTGCCCATCCAATCCTCGAAGTCCCAATCCAGCTCGCGGCTCGCGGCGACCTCGACCGTGAAGCCGGCCTGCTCGAGCCGCTCGGTCCACTCGGACACGGTTAGGGAGCGCACGTGCGATGGGTCGCGGCGCATCTCAACCTCGTGCAGAACCTCACGGGCGGCAGGCGGCGGAGCGCAATCGACAAAGGCGGCTCCGCCTCCCGGCTTGAGCACACGCAGCGCCTCGCTCAGGAAACCATCGAAATCGGTGAAGTGATGTGGCGCCGCCCTGACCGTGTATAGATCGAAAGAGTCGTCCTCGAAGGGCAGACGGGACGCGTCCCCCAACACCCACTCCGCGTTGGCGATGCTCCGCTCCTCGGTGAGGCGGCGAGCGTGAGCCAGCATCTCCCGGGTCAGGTCCAAACCCACGACGTGGCGGACGCACGGTGCCAGCGCCAGGGCCGTGTTGCCGGTGCCGGTGGCGACGTCGAGCGCGAGGTCTGTCGGCCGCGGCTGTGCCAGCTCGAGAACCTCGCGCAGTCGTTCTGTTGAGGTGTGGAACGCAGCCTTCGCGTAATTCGCCGCCACGGGGGCGAATCGGGCGCGCACGTCTTCGGGCACGGCGTGAGTTTAGGGCTGCTCCTCGCGTGACCTCTGGCGCCTCGAGCGAATGAATGCGACACCCAGGATCACCACAACGATCATGGCGGCGACGCCTCCATAGGCCAGCGGGCTCGACCGAATGGATCGTTCGAGGCTGTCGCCAAACAGCACGCCGAGCAACAGAAACACCGCCGCCCATGCCGCGCTCGATATCGCAACGCTGATTGCGAAGATGCGGTAGCGGAGCTTGAGAATGCCCGCCGCCACCGTGAGCGGAACTCGAAATCCCGGGACGTGGCGGCCGAAGATCAGAGTCCACGGCCCCCACCTCCCAAACCACCCTTCGGCCCGATCCAGCCGGCTCGGGGTCAGCTCGAGGAAGCGCGCGATGCGGTGCTCCAGCAGCCGGCGGCCGTAGCGGCGCGACAGCAAGTACAGGTTGGTGGCGCCCAGCGTCACAGCGAGCGTGAATCCGAGCCAGGCGGCAAACAGGATGGGGAAGTTGTGTGGCAAGCGGTGCCCCACATAAAGGAGGAAGGCGTCACCAGGAATGAACAGCGGCAGTCCTGACTCCTCGATGTAGATCAGCACGAACCCGACCAGGTAGCCATCCTCCCGCAGGATGTCTCCGATCGATCGGTCTGTTTGCGGCAGCTCGCCGGCTGCATCGTGCTCGACCAGGAGCCACATCACGACGATGACGACAACCAGGAGCACAATCCCGCCGCCGATTCGCCAGCGCGTCGACAGGCCGAACTCCCTCCCCGGCTCCCTGGCCTGGCTCATCCGCGGGCCAAGATACGGCTATCGTTCCGACCAATGGCGAAGGCTGTCGCTCGTTGGAGCGGTCAGAAGGTCAAGTTCGATATCGAATCGGCGTCAGGCCACACTGCCGGCATCGATGAACCGCCGATCTTCGGCGATGACGCTGCGATGCGACCCACCGAGATGCTTCTTGGCGCCCTCGGCGGCTGCACCGGCCTCAACGCAGTGCTGCTCCTAAAGAAGTTCAAGCAGCCGCTCGCGTCGCTGGAGGTCCATGTCGAGGGGGAGCAGGAGAAGGAGTGGCCCCGCCGCTTCACCAAGATCGACATCACGTTCGTCACCGGATGGTCCGGCGACTTCGACAAGAAGATGGTGGACCAGGCGATCGACCTTGCATGCAACCGTTACTGCCCGATCCACGCGACCCTCAGCCAAGGGGTCACCATCGAGCACAAGCGAAAGAACACCTGAAGCCCTTCGGCCTGGTCTGCCTCTTTGTGCTGTGCGCGGCCTGCAGCGACAACCCCTTGTCGACGACATCGCCCTCTCCGACGCCGACTTCATCGTCCATCGCAAGCCCACTGGAATCGCCGTCGCCGTCGGCCGTGGCCTCGCCGACCGCGACGCCATGCCCGTCCTCCTCGAGCCTGGTGAGCGCGCCGTTGTGGCCACGCGCGACCAACATCGTTTACGACTCGACCAGGTCGCAGGTGCTCCTCTTCGGTGGCCTTGGCGCGACGGTCAGCAACGACACCTGGGCTTGGGACGGCAGCAGCTGGTTGCGAAAGGAGTCAACGGCAATGCCGTCGACAAGGGAGGGCGCTGCCCTCGCCGACGACCCATATCACCACGTTGTCCTGCTGTTTGGAGGTGACAACGCCGGCGAAGACCGAGGCGACACGTGGCTCTGGAATGGCGCGTGGCACCAGGCATGCCCGGCTCACAGCCCATCCGCCCGAACGGGGGCGGCGCTGACCTACGACCCCGTGCACCAGCTAATGCTGCTGTTCGGCGGCTCGGGGCTGAATGACACCTGGGTGTGGGATGGCAAGGACTGGACCCAAAAGTCACCGGCGACGTCGCCGCCGGGGCGCCTATATGGCCGGCTGGCGTTCGACGTCGCACGCGGCAACGCTGTCCTCTATGGCGGATTCGATGCCCTTACCGACACCTGGACGTGGGACGGAACCAACTGGACGAAGCGACATCCCGCCAGGACCCCACCAGGGTTCGGCGAGGCCACCCCTTTCCCTCAGCAGATGGTCTACGACCCCGCGCGCAAGGTGATCCTCTTCGTCGAGCCCGTCCAGCACTCTGCATCGACTGCCCTCAACACGATGGACACATGGACGTGGAACGGCGTCACATGGGCGCATCTCAATCCTGCTGCTTCGCCCCCACCTCGTGATGGAAATGGGCTCGCCTACGACGCGAAGCACGGGTTGATCGTGTTCGCGGGCGGCTTTCCTTTCGGCGGCGCCGATCCGACGAGCACGTGGGGTTGGAACGGAGTGACGTGGTCGGTGCTCGGAGGCTTGCCGGCCTAGTCAGCGGCGTTTCTCAAGAGCCGAATAGAATTAATCCTCGTTCCATAAAGCCCCCTTTGACTGAGGCCGCTACGGAAATTTGCTCGAGAGCTACGTCCCGCTCCTGATCTTCGTACTGATAGTTCTCGGTTTGATTGGCGCATTGGTCACCCTCAGCTTTGTCCTGGGCCCGAACAAGCCACACAAATCGAAGCTCGAACCATACGAGTCCGGCATCGTCACCGACACCCCTGCCCACAAGCGGCTCTCGGTTCGCTTTTACCTCACGGCGATGCTCTTCATCATCTTCGACGTCGAGGCGGTGTTCTTCTACCCGTGGGCCGTGATCATGCGGCAGCTCAAATGGTTCGGCCTCATCGAGATGCTCGTCTTCATGGGCATCCTGCTCATTGCCCTCGCTCACATCTGGCGCAAGGGAGGCCTCGAATGGGATTAGAGGAGCTCGCAGACTCCCTGGGCCAGAACGTCCTCACGACCACGCTCGGCAAGCTCGTGGGGTGGGGCCGTGGCAACTCGGTGTGGCCGGCGCAGTTCGGATTGGCGTGCTGCGCGATCGAGATGATCTCCGCCGCGACCGCAGGCGTCGACATCGCCCGCTTCGGGTCGGAGGCCATGCGCGCCTCGCCCCGCCAGGCGGACCTGATGATCGTCTCCGGCCGCGTTTCCCAGAAGATGGCGCCCGTGCTGCGCACGGTCTACGACCAGATGCCCGAGCCCAAGTGGGTCATCTCGATGGGCGCGTGCGCATCGACCGGAGGCGTGTTCAACAACTACGCCCTGCTCCAGGGCGTGGACAAGATCGTCCCTGTCGACGTTTACATTCCCGGCTGCCCCCCGCGCCCCGAGGACCTGCTCAACGCTCTGATGATCCTGCAGGCGCGCATCAAGGCCCAGGGGATCAAGCCGCGCCAGTGATCGCGGACACGCTGATAATCGACCGCGGCGTCAGCGCTGGGGATGCCTGGATAACCGTGCCGTCCGAGAGCATCAGGGACGCGCTGACAGGCTTGCGGTCCGAAGGCTACCGGCTTCTCACGTTCCTCACCTGCGTCGACCACCTCGCCGACTTCTCGCGCGAATGGCCCTTTAGATTCGAGATCATCTATCAGCTCCGCAACCTCGAGTCGCGCGAGCAGCTGCGGGTCCGAGCCTTCATCGACGGTGACCCGCCGAAGATCGATTCAGTCCAGGACCTGTTCCCGCCGGCCAACTGGGACGAGCGCGAGACGTACGACCTGTTCGGCATCGTCTTCAACGACCACCCGGAACTCACCCGTATCCTGATGCCCGACGACTGGGTCGGCCATCCGCTGAGGCGCGACTATCCGGTCGGAGGCGAGACCGTCGAGTTCTCGCAAGAGCACGAGAAGTGGCAGACCGCCCCAGAGGACGCCTGATGAGCGCGACCCAGGGCGTGACGATCACGAAGACTGGACAGGCGGGAGCATTCGGCGGCGAGATCCTCACCGTCAACTTCGGCCCGCACCATCCCTCGACGCATGGGGTTTTGCGCCTGATCGTCGACCTCGACGGCGAGCAGATCCGGCGCATCAAGCCGGTGATCGGCTACCTGCACACCGGGATCGAGAAGCAGATGGAGGCGCTGCGTTGGCAGCAGGCCGTGGTTGTCACCGACAGGCACGATTACCTCTCGCCCCCCATCAACAACCTCGCCTACGCGCTGGCGGTCGAGAAATTGATGGGCGTCGAGGTGCCGCCGCGAGCCCAGGTCCTGCGGGTGATCATGTCCGAGCTCACCCGACTGTCCTCTCATCTCGTCTGGCTGGGGACGAGCGGGATCGAGCTCGGCGCGATGTCGATGCTCATGTACTGCTTCCGCGAACGCGACTCGATCCTGGACATGAACGAGGAGATCTCCGGCTTCCGGATGCACACCTCGTACATCCGCCCGGGTGGCGTGTTCGCCGATGCGACCCCACGCTTCCTCGAGATGCTCGACACGTTCGTGCGTACGATGCCCGCGCATATCGACGAGTACGAGGACCTCCTCACCATGAACCCCATCTTTCGGGCCCGCACGATCGGGATCGGCCGGCTGTCGCCCGAGGATGCGAAGGTGCTTGGAGCCAGCGGGCCGATGATCCGTGGCTCAGGCATCGCATGGGACCTTCGCAAGGCGATGCCCTACACGGGCTACGAGAGCTACGACTTCGAGGTCGCGACCTCCAACGATTGCGATTGCTACGGCCGCTACCTCGTACGGATCAAGGAGATGCGCGAGTCGGTGAAGATCCTCCGCCAGGCACTCGATCGCTTGCCGGACGGACCCGTGAACGTCGACGATCGCAAGATGCTCCCGCCACCCCGCGAGGAGCTCGAGACGTCGATGGAGGCTGTGATTCACCACTTCAAGCTGTTCACCGAGGGCTACTCCGTGCCGGCCGGCGACGCTTACGTGGCTGTGGAATCAGGACGCGGTGAGAACGGGTGCTATGTCGTCAGCGATGGCACTCACAAGCCACGGCGCGTCAAGTTCCGCTCCGCGTCCTTCGTCAACCTGCAAGCCCTCGAGCGCATGGCGCTGAACCACATGGTGGCCGACATGATCGCGATCATCGGCACCGTCGACACGGTGTTGGGAGACGTCGATCGATGAGCGCGCTCTCGAGCCACGTTCTCGACGAGATCAAGGCATTACCCGAGAAGTACCCGCAACCGCGCTCCGCGGTGATGCCCGCGCTAGACCTCGCGCAAGAGGAGCTGGGCCACCTGACGCCGGAGGCGATGAGCGAGGTGGCCGCCGCGCTGCAGCTCGACCCGGGCTATGTCGAAGGCGTGGCGACGTTTTACACGCTCTTTCACCTCGAGCCAGTCGGCAAGCACAGGTTCTACGTCTGCACGAACCTCAGCTGCATGCTGCGCGGCGCCGAGGACGTCGTCGATCGCTTGAAGGACGCCATTGGCGTTCGCGAGCCTGGAGAGGTCTCGAAGGACGGACTCTTCTCGTACGAGGAGGTCGAGTGCCTGGGCGCCTGTGAGTACGCGCCGGTCGTCAGGCTGGACCATCGCTATGAGGTCGACCTGACGCGGGCGAAGATCGACTCGCTGGTCAACGACCGCCGCCTCGTGAGGCCGCACGCGAAGACCGTGGGTCGAATCTCCCCGGCGGAAATGCCCGCGCCCCGAAAGAAACCCACGCCAAGGACCAAGAAGAGTGGCTGAGCAGCGCGGAACTGTGGGTGGCCCCGTGCTGACCGAATGGTTCGGTCGGGCGAACCTTCACCATCTCGACGTCTACGAAAAGCTGGGCGGCTACGAAGGCCTGCGCAAGGTCGTCACCGGAATGAACGCGGCGCAGGTGATCGACGAGGTCAAGGCGTCTGGGCTGCGAGGCCGCGGAGGCGCAGACTTCCCGACCGCGACCAAGTGGTCGTTCGTACCCAAGGACCACCCCGGGCCCAAATACATAGTGGTCAACGCTGACGAGTCGGAGCC